>JBBQYL010000011.1:0-46005 GCA_038208735.1 Burkholderiales bacterium | reverse complement strand
GCAGGGCGGCAAGCCCTCGATTTTCTTTGGGGGGCGAACGGCCTGCCATCCCGCGGCCGTGCAGTATTCTACGAAGGTCGCCATTTCAATGCCCAAGACAAAAGGTTCATCGTCGATTTGTGGGGGGGGGGCTGGGTCATGGGACGTCGCTGGGTCAGTGACTGACCCAGCGACACCCCGCAACCCGACACCCCGCAACCCGACACCCCGCAACCCGACACCCCGCAACCCGACACCCCCGCAATCCGACGTACCCCGCAATCCGACTCACCCTGCAATCCGCCGATGATCCAAACAAAAGGCCCGTGGCGGATGCCGACGGGCCTTGTTCATTCGATCGGGCGGCAAGCCGCCGCGGGTCAACGCTTGGTCGACGGTCCCTTGCCGGACGAGGTCAGCGCGGGACGCGCGCCGCCGCCTTGCGGGCGACCGCCACCACCACCACCGCCGCCGCCGGCCGGACGGCCACCGCCGCCGCCATTGCCGCCGCCGCTGCCGGCCGGACGCGCGCCGCCATGACCAGCGTGCGCCGGACGAGCGCCACTGTGCGAGCCCGACGGGCCCTGCGGACGCGGGACCGGACGACCACCGCCGCTGCCACCACCACCACCGCCGGGGCGACCCTGGCCCTGGCTGCGGCCGCGATCACCGCCGCCGCCGCCGTTGCCGCGTGCACCGGACGACGGACCGCGCACGCCGATCGACGTGCGACCCAGCACGATGGGCTCGGCCCGCTCGCTGGGATCCGGCTCGAAGCCGGCGATGACTTCGCGAGGAATCGGACGCTTGATGAGCTTCTCGATCTCCTTCAGGAAGATCTCCTCGTCCACGCACACCAGCGAGACGGCACGGCCTTGCGCGCCGGCGCGGCCCGTGCGGCCGATGCGGTGCACGTAGTCTTCCGGCACGTTGGGCAGCTCGAAGTTGACGACGTGCGGGAGCTGGTCGATGTCGATGCCACGCGCGGCGATGTCGGTGGCCACCAGCACCTGCAGGGAGCCGGCCTTGAACTCGGCCAGCGCGCGGGTGCGCGCCGTCTGGCTCTTGTTGCCGTGGATGGCCATCGCGCTGATGCCGTCGTCGTTCAGGTATTCGGCCAGGCGGTTGGCGCCGTGCTTCATGCGCGTGAACACCAGAACCTGATGCCAGTCACCCGACTTGATCAGGTGCGACAGCAGCTGCTTCTTGCGATCGCGCGAGACCGGATGGACGGCCTGCTCGATCATCTCGTTGGTCTGGTTGCGGCGCGCCACCTCGATCAGGCCCGGCTTGTTCAGCAGGCGATCGGCGAGTTGCTTGATCTCGTCGGAGAACGTGGCCGAGAACAGCAGGCTCTGCTTCTTGGCCGGCAGCGCCGCGAGCACCTTCTTGATGTCGTGGATGAAGCCCATGTCGAGCATGCGGTCGGCTTCGTCGAGCACGAAGATCTCCACTTGCGACAGGTCCACCGCGCGCTGCTGGTGCAGGTCGAGCAGGCGGCCGGGGGTGGCCACGAGGATGTCGACGCCCTTGTGCAGGCGGTTGATCTGCGGCTGCATGCCCACGCCGCCGAAGATGACCATGCTGGTGAGTGGCACGTGCTTGCCGTACGTGCGCACGCTTTCTTCCACCTGGGCGGCGAGTTCGCGCGTGGGGGTCAGGATGAGGGCGCGCACCGGCGTCTTGCCGCGCGAATCCTTCTTCGGGCCGCCTTCGAGCAGGCGATGCAACATCGGCAGCACGAAGCCGGCGGTCTTGCCGGTGCCGGTCTGGGCGCCGGCGAGCAGGTCGCCGCCCTGGAGGACGACGGGAATGGCCTGCAACTGGATCGGGGTCGGGGTCGTGTAGCCGTACTCGTGCACTGCACGCAGGAGCGGCTCGGCGAGGCCGAGTTCGTCAAAGTTCATGTGGGTTTTTTCAGTCCCGGGTCGTGCCGGGAATCGCGGGTCGGCCTGCTGCGCCGCGCATGGATGCGGGCACCAGTCGTGAAGGCCGACTGCTGGGGGATGCGTCGAGGATCGACGTCCACTCGCTGGACTGGAGCTTGGAGGGGATGATGCATTGTACCGGCACGCACCACCGAGGTTCGTCGAAAAGGGGGATAACCCGGAGATTGTTGGCCCCCACGCTCCTCCCGTCGCTGCCCCCCGAGGGGGAGCTCGGTTTGGCTCGGGTCGTGACCCTCGCTTCCCGAGGCTCGTCGTCGATCCGGATGAGCGGCTTCCTATAATCCGCGCCAGTTCCCCTGATCCGCCACGCGAAGAGCGTGCGGCAACCGATGAATCTTCTCAAGGCCGCCTCGACGGTTTCGCTGCTGACGCTCGCCTCGCGCGTGTCCGGCCTGGTGCGCGAGCAGTTGATCGCCGCGAGCTTCGGCGCCAGCGGGTTCACCGACGCCTACAACGTCGCGTTCCGCATCCCCAACCTGCTGCGCCGGCTGTTTGCCGAGGGCGCGTTCTCGCAGGCCTTCGTGCCGCTGCTGGCCAACACGCGCATCTCCGACGGCGACGAGGTCACCCATCGCCTGATCGACGCCGTGGCCACCGTGCTGGCCTGGACGCTGCTGGCCACCTGCGTGATCGGCGTGGTGGCCGCACCGGCGCTGGTGTGGGCCATGGCCTCGGGGCTGGAGAAGTTCGACGACGCGGTGCTGATGACGCGCGTGATGTTCCCCTACATCGGCTTCATGTCGATGGTGGCGCTGTCGGCCGGCATCCTCAACACCTGGGGCCGCTTCTCCATCCCCGCCGCCACGCCCATCCTGCTCAACGTGGCGGTGATCATCGTGGCGCGCGCGCTCACGCCGGCGTTCGAGGCGCGCGGGCTGCCGGGCGTCTACACGCTGGCGCTGGGCGTGATGCTGGGCGGCGTGCTGCAGGCCGGCATCCAGATCCCCGCGCTGAAGGCGCTGGGCCTGATGCCGCACATCCGCGGCACCTGGAGCGGCATCGTCGCCGCCTGGCACCATCCCGGCGTGCGGCGCGTGCTCAAGCAGATGTCGCCGGCGCTGCTGGGGGTGTCGGTGGCGCAGGTGTCGCTGCTCATCAACACGCAGCTGGCCTCGCACCTGGCCACCAAGTCGGTGTCGTGGCTTACCTACGCCGACCGGCTGATGGAGTTCCCCACGTCGCTGCTGGGCGTGGCGCTGGGCGTGGTGCTGATACCGCAGCTGTCGGCGGCGCGCGCCCGCGGCGACAAGGAGGGCTACTCCGGCATGATCGACTGGGGCCTTCGCCTGGTGGTGCTGCAGACGCTGCCGTGCGCCATCGCGCTGCTGGTGTTCGCCAAGCCGCTGCTGGCCGTGCTGTTCAACTATGGCCACTTCACGGCCGAAGACGTGATGGGCACCGTGCAGCCGCTGCAGGGGTACGGGCTGGGGCTGATGGGCATCGTCAGCGTGAAGATCCTCGCGCCGGGCTTCTTCGCGCAGCTCGACACGCGCACGCCGGTGCGCATCGCGGTGGTGGTGCTCATCTTCACGCAGCTGATGAACGCGCTGTTCATCTTCGGCCTGCACATCGGCGTGGGCGGCCTGGCGCTGTCCATCGGCCTGGGCGCCACGCTCAACGCCACCTGGCTGCTGATCGGCCTCATTCGCCTGGGCGTGTACAAGCCGCAGCCCGGCTGGCTGGCGTTCGCGGCGCGCGCGCTGGCGGCCACGCTCGTGCTTGGCGCGGTACTGGTGTGGGCCGACCACGCCATCGACTGGCTCGACCGCTCGCATCCGCTGCTGCGCGCCATGAAGATGGCCGGCGTGCTGGGCGGCGTGGCGCTGCTGTACGTGGCGGTGCTGGCGGCGCTGGGGCTGAAGCCGGCGCAGTTCATGCGCAAGGCGTGACACCACGTCTGCGGTCCGTACGGCTTTGCGACCGGGTCTAAACTCGGGCCATGACTCCGGTTCCGCGTCCCACGCCCACCTTCAGCGAGCCCAGCGCGCTGGAGTACTTCGACGCGCTGGTGGCGGACGACGAGCAGTTTCCGTTGCTGGAGGCGGCCATCTGCCTGGCGCAGGACGACACGCCGGGCCTCGACGTGCAGGCTGTGCTGGCCGACATCGACGCGCTGGCCATGCGCCTCAAGTCGCGCCTGGCGCCCGACGCGCCGGTGGTGCACAGGCTGCGTTGCTTGAACCGCTACTTCTTCGAGGAGCTGGGCTTCGCGGGCAACGTCAACGACTACCACGACCCGGCCAACAGCTACGTGCCCCACGTGCTGGCGCGCCGGCGCGGCATCCCGATCACGCTGGCGCTGCTGTACATGGAGATCGCGAGCCACATCGGCCTGCGCGCCGAGGGGGTGTCCTTTCCCGGTCACTTCCTGGTCAAGCTGCGGCTGCCCCAGGGCGAGGTGGTGATCGATCCGTTCACGGGCCAGTCGCTGTCGCGCGACGACCTCGAGGAGCGGCTCGACCTGGTGCGCCAGGGCAGCCCCATGGGCGACGCCTTCGACTTGCCGCTGGGCCTGTTCCTGCAGGCCGCCGGCCCGCGCGACATCATCGGGCGCATGCTGCGCAACCTGCAGCAGATCCACCAGGGCCGCGGCGACGTGCAGCGCCTGCTGTCGGTGCTCGACCGACAGGTGGTGCTGGAGCCGCGCCACTGGGACACCTACCGCCTGCGCGGCGACGTGCTGGACGGCATGGGCCGCACCGGGGAGGCCGCCTACGACTGGGGCCTGTACCTGGAGCACACGCCCGACGCCGCCGACGCCGACACCCTGAAGCGCCGCATCCTGGCCGTGCGTTCGCAACGCCACTGAGCGCGCCGGGGAAGGGCGCCCGGCGGCACCCTACAATGTGCGGTTGCCCGACACCCGGGCCCAGCCTCCCCACATGACCCTGAACACCGCACAGCAACGCGCATTGACCTGGCTCGGGATCGCCGTGGCGGTCGCTTTCCTGGTGTGGCTGCTGGGCGCCGCCCTGCCGCCGCTGATCCTGGCGCTGGTGTTCGCCTACCTGCTGTGGCCCCTCGTGCGCGTGCTGCAGCGCCGGCGCGTACCGCGCGCGCTGGCCGCCACGCTCACCATCCTGCTGGCGATGCTGTGCTCCACGGCGCTGGTGCTGCTGCTGGTGCCGATCGTCACCACCGTGCTGCCGCAGCTGCGCACGCAGTGGCCGGGCCTGCTCGACAAGTTCAACCACGTGGTGGCGCCGCAGCTCAAGAACTTCGGCGTCCAGGTGGACACCGACACCGTCAAGGCCTGGTTGCTGAAGTCGTTCGACGGCAACATGGACGAGTGGGGCCAGAAGCTGCTCAGCTCGGCGCGCATCGGCGGCAGCTGGCTGGCCACCATCGTGGGCTTCCTGGTACTGGTGCCGGTGCTCGTGTTCTACCTGCTGGTCGACGCCGAGTCCGTCTCCGGCGGCGCATGGAACCTGGTGCCGTTGAAGGCGCGTGCGCCGCTGGGCCGCTTCCTGGGCGAGTGCGACACCATGCTGCGCCAGTACCTCAAGGGCCAGCTGTCCGTCATGGGCGCCATGGCGCTCATCTATCCGCTGGGCCTGATGCTCACCGGCCTGAACCTCGCGTGGCCCATCGGCGTGTTCACCGGCCTGGCCGTGTTCATCCCGTACCTGGGCTACACCACCGGCCTGGTGCTGGCGCTGATGTCGGCGGCCATCCAGTTCACCGGCTGGCACGGCGTGGCCGAGGTGGCCGTGGTCTACGCGGTGGGGCAGGTGCTCGAGAGCTTCGTGCTCACGCCGCGCCTGGTGGGCGAGCGCATCGGCCTGAGTCCGTTGGCCGTCATCGTGGCGCTGCTCGCCTTCGGCGAGGTGTTCGGCTTCGTGGGCGTGCTGGTGTGCCTTCCGGTCACCGCGCTGGCCGTCGTTGCGCTGCGCCACGCCATGGACGCGTACCGCGCCAGCACGTTCTATCGCGCATGAAGCAGCTGATCCTCGCGCTCGCCTGGGATCCGCTCCCGCCGTTCGCCGGTTTCCTGCCCGGCGACAACGCCGCGGTGGTGGCGCAGCTGCGCGAGCAGGCGTGGCCCGGCGCGCCGCTGTACCTGTGGGGCCCGGCCGGCTGCGGCAAGACGCAGCTGCTGCGCGAGCTGCAGGCGCGCGCCCTGGAGGCCGGCCTGGTGGCTCAGTGGTTCGACGCGGCGTCGTCCACGCCGTGGGAGCTGGCCGACGATGCGGCGCTGGTGCTGCTCGACGGCGTCGACCAGTTCAGCGCGGAGCAGCAGCACGCAGCGTTCACGCTGTTCGTCGAGGCGGCCAGCCGCGTCGGCGGCGTGCTGCATGCGCTGGCCGACGGGATGGCCGGCGCGGCGCTGGCGCTGTCCGAGGTGCCCGCCGCCGGTGCCCGCCTGGGCGTGCAGTTCGCCTCCGCCGGCCGCCTGCCGCCGGTGGATCTGGGCGTGCGCGAAGACCTGCGCACCCGCCTCGGCTGGGGCCCGGTGCACGCCGTGCAGCCGCTGGCCGAAGCCGACACCCGCGACGCCCTGCGCCAGGAGGCCCGCCGCCGCGGCATCGGGCTGGGCGACGAGGTGCTCGACTACATCCTGGCCCGCTTCGCGCGCGACCTGAAGAGCCTGATGCACCTGCTGCATCGCCTGGACGGCTTCGCGCTGGCCGAGAAGCGCGGCATCACGGTGCCGCTGCTCAAGCGCATGCTCGACGAAGAACGAACGACCTCCGAATGACCCCCCGCAACCTCACGCTCTTCGATCTCGACGGCACACTCATCGCCGGCGACTCCGACCATTCGTTCGGCGAGTTCATGGTGGCCATCGGCTGGGCCGACGGCGACGCCTGGCGCCGCCGCAACGACGAGTTCTACGCCACCTACGTCGCCGGCGCGCTCGACGTGCACGCGTACGTCGACTTCGCCACCTCCGTGTGGCGCGGCCGCACGCCGCAGGAGCAGGCCGACGCGCATGCGCGCTTCATGCGCGAGGTGATCGGGCCCATGCTCACGCCGCAGGCCCGCGCGCTCGTCAAGAAGCACCAGGACGACGGCGACCTGGTGGCCATCGTCACCGCCACCAACGAATTCGTCACCCGACCGATCGCCCAGGCGTTCGGCGTGCCCGAGCTGCTCGCGATCGAGCTCGAGCGCGATGCCCGAGGCGCCGTCACCGGCGCCATCAAGGGCGTCCCCACGTACCAGCACGGCAAGGTCACGCGCGTCGGGCAGTGGCTCGAGGCGCAGGGCGCCGCCTGGGACGACTTCGATCGCGTCAGCGTTTACAGTGACTCCATCAACGACCTGCCCCTCATGGAGCGGGCCACCGACCCTGTCGCGACGAATCCGTCGGCCGCGCTGGAAGCGGTGGCCGCCGAGCGCGGCTGGCGATTCCTGAGGCTATTCGAATGATCCGCAAATTCATCGACCGACTGCTGGGCAAGGCGCCCGCCGACGCCGCGTCGACCGAAGCCGTCCCGCTGGGCCAACGCGTCGAGTACGGCGTCGACCAGCACAAGATCGACCCCAAGCTGGTGGACGAGCCCGCCGTGCGCGTCGTCAGGACGCTGCAGGACGCCGGCTACGAGGCCTACATCGTGGGCGGTGCGGTGCGCGACCTGCTGGTGGGCATGCGCCCCAAGGACTTCGACGTGGCCACCAACGCCACGCCCGAGCAGGTGAAGGCGCAGTTCCGCCGCGCCTTCATCGTGGGCCGGCGCTTCCGCCTGGTGCACGTGATCCACGGCCGCAACCGCGAGCAGGACCAGACCGAGGTGTCCACCTTCCGTGCCTACATGGACAACGCGGCCGACACCACCGCCGTCAAGGGCAACGAGAAGACCTCGCGCAGCGAGCTCGACGGCAAGAGCCACGCGGTGGATGCCAGCGGCCGCGTGCTGCGCGACAACGTGTGGGGCCCGCAGATCGAGGACGCCGCGCGGCGCGACTTCACCGTCAACGCGATGTACTACGACCCGAGCACGCAGATCGTGGTCGATTACCACGGCGGCATGGCGGATTCGAAGGCCAAGCTACTGCGCATGATCGGCGACCCGGAGACGCGTTATCGCGAAGACCCGGTGCGCATCATCCGCGTGCTGCGCTTCGCGGCCAAGATGGGCTACAAGATCGAGGCCAAGACCGAGGCGCCCATCCGCAAGATGAAGTCGCTGCTGGCCAACGTGCCGTCCTCGCGCCTGTTCGACGAGATGATCAAGCTGCTGCAGACGGGCCACTCGCTGGCCAGTCTCGAGGTGCTGAAGAAGTACGGCCTCGATCGCAAGACCTTCCCCATCCTCGACGCGCACTTCGAGGGCATCGCCAACAACCCGGCCCGCGAGGCGTTCGTCAACCGCGCGCTGGCCGACACCGATCGGCGCGTCAACGAAGGCAAGCCGGTCGCCCCCAGCTTCCTCATGGCCTGCGTGTTCTGGCACGAGGTGTCGGCACGCTGGCAAACGCTGCGCGACCAGGGCGAGCCGTCGATGTCCGCGCTGCAGGCGGCCGTCGACGCCACCTTCGACGCCCGCATCGGCGACATCTCCGGCCGCGGCAAGCTGGCCGCCGACATGCGCGAGATCTGGCAGATGCAGCCGCGCTTCGACAAGCGCACGGGCAGCTCGCCGGCCGCCATGCTGGAGCAGCCGCGCTTTCGCGCCGCGTTCGACTTCATGCGTCTGCGCGCCGACGCCGGCGAGGTGGACGCCGAACTCGTCACGTGGTGGGAAAACTACTCGCTGGGCAACGACGAGCGCCGCGGCGAGCTGATGGAGACGGCGCGCAAGCTGATGCAGTCGCGCCCGCGCGAGCCCAGGCCCGCGCCGCGCGACCCGCGCCCGATCAAGGCCGCGGCCACCGATGGGTCGCCCGGTGACGCGCCGTCCGCCGACGCCGCCCCGGCCCCAGCCCCGGCGCCGCGCGTCAGCGCCGCCAAGCAGCAGATGCTGCAGCTGGCCGCCACCGCGCGCGCCGCGCTGGCCGAAGGCGCCACCGACGCCGACCGCGCCGCGATGCGCGCGCTGTTCGACAACACCGAGCTGCCCTTCGGCGTGGTCGGGCCGGACGCGCCGCCGCTCACCGCCACGCAGGAACTCCTGCGCGAGTTCGCCGACCTGGTGCTGGTGGCCATCGCCGACGACGCCGCCGAGGCCGACGTCGCCGGCGCGCGTTCGCTGCTCGACAAGGTGGAGAAGAAGGCCAACACCACGCGCCGTCGCCGTGGCGGCGGCGGGCGCCGCAAGGCCTCGTCCGCGTTCAAGGACGACGAGGACGACGAGGATGACCGCGGCGACGCCGAGCCCGCAGCCGACTGAGGCTGAAGCAGGGCCGGGCGCCACGGTCTTCATCGGCCTGGGCGCCAACCTGGGCGACGCGCGCGCCACCTTGCGTGCCGCGCTCGCCGAACTGCGAGCCTTCGACCTTCCCGAGAGGGACCAGGCCCCGGGGGGGCCACCAGGGGGCCTGGCCCCTCCAAGAGGTTTCGCCGCGTCGTCGCTGTATGCCAGCGCGCCGGTCGACTCCTCGGGCCCGGACTACGTCAACGCCGTGGCGCGCCTGCGCACCGCGCTCGCGCCGTACGCGTTGCTCGACGCGCTGCAGGCCATCGAACAGCGCTTCGGCCGCGAGCGGCCTTACCGGAACGCGCCGCGCACGCTCGATCTCGACGTGCTGCTTTACGGCGTCGAGGGCGACGACGGCGGCATCGTGCTGCAGGACGAGCGCTTGGTGCTGCCGCATCCGCGCGCCGCGCAACGCGGCTTCGTGCTGGCGCCACTGGCCGAGCTGTGGCCCGGCGGCGCGATCCCGGGCGCGGGCCGGGTGGCCGATCTGCTGGCCGTCGTACGCCTGGACGCGTCGCAGCGGGTGTCCCGCGATGGGCCCGGCCCCGAAGGGGCGAGACCCCGATCGTGAACCAGGGTCTCGACAAGATCGGTCTGTGCAACCTCCGCAGCCGGGCCCTTTGTGAACTTTTTGTGACAGTCGCCTCGTACAATGCGCGGTTCCAGACCCCGGGCGCCCCGACGCCCGAGCGGGTCGCCGCCAGACGGCTGTCCAGGCCGCAAATCAAGCACCAACGAGGATTCCAGACCATGTGGTTCAGCAAGCTGCTGCCGCGCGAGGGCAACTTTTTCGAGCTGTTCGACCAGCACGCCGAGTTCACGGCGCAGGGCGCGCGCGCCTTCATGGCGATGATCCAGAACTACAACGACATCCCGCTGCGCGAGAAGCACGCGGCGGAAGTGGACGTGGCCGAGCGCGCCGCCGACAAGATCACGGCCGAGGTGCATCGCCTGCTGCACCGCACGTTCATCACGCCGATCGACGGCGAGCAGATCCGCAGCCTGATCAACTCGATGGACGACATCATCGACCTGCTGCAGGACACCAGCGAGGTGCTGTCGCTCTACAACGTGCAGCGCGTGGGGGACGACGTGCTGCGCCTGTGCGAGATCTCGGTGCGTTGCTGCGACCGCGTCCAGCACGTCGTCGGACTGCTGCCGCGCCTGAAGCAGGCCGACGTGGCCGAGGCCGCGCTCAAGACCTGCGAGGAGATCGACCGCCTCGAGTCCGACGCCGACCGCGTGATGCGCGCGGCCATGTCGCGCCTGTTCCGCGACGAGATCGACACCCGCGAGCTGATCAAGCTCAAGGCGATCTACGAGCACCTGGAGACCATCTCCGACCGCTGCGAGGACGTCGCCAACATCGTCGAAGGCATCATTCTCGAGAATTCCTGAGATGCACTCGATCCAGATCGGCTTCGGCCTGGTCGCCATGCTCGTGGTGCTGGCGGTGCTGTTCGACTTCATGAACGGTTTCCACGACGCGGCCAATTCCATCGCCACCGTGGTGTCCACCGGCGTGCTCAAGCCGCAGACCGCGGTGCTGTTCGCCGCCTTCTTCAACATCGTGGCGATCTGGATCTTCCACCTCAAGGTGGCCTCCACGGTGGGCAAGGGCATCGTCGACGTGTCGTTCGTCGACGTGCACGTGATCTTCGGCGCGCTGGTGGGCGCCATCGCGTGGAACGTGTTCACGTGGTGGTTCGGCATTCCGTCCAGCAGCTCGCATGCGCTGATCGGCGGCATCGTGGGCGCGGTGATCGGCCGCGGCGGGTTCTCGCACCTCATCGGCGCGGGCATCTGGAAGACGGTGGCCTTCATCATCATCTCGCCGCTGCTGGGCTTCGTGCTCGGCGCCGCCACGTTGATCGCCGTCTCGTGGATCTGCCGGCGACAGTCGCCACTGCGCATCGACGGCTGGTTCCGCCGGCTGCAGCTGGTGTCGGCGGGCCTGTACTCGCTGGGCCACGGCGGCAACGACGCGCAGAAGACCATCGGCATCATCTGGATGCTGCTGATCTCGGCCAACTACGCCAGCCCCACCGCCGAGCTGCCGCCGATGTGGGTCATCTGGGCCTGCTACGTGGCCATCGGCCTGGGCACCATGTTCGGCGGCTGGCGCATCGTCAAGACCATGGGCCAGCGCATCACCAAGCTCAAGCCCGTCGGCGGCTTCTGCGCCGAGTTCGGCGGCGCCATCACGCTGTTCACCGCGTCGATGCTGGGCGTGCCGGTGTCCACCACGCACACCATCACCGGCGCCATCGTCGGCGTGGGCACCGTGCGCGGCGCCTCGGCCGTGCGCTGGGGCGTGGCTGGCAACATCGTGTGGGCGTGGATCTTCACGATTCCCGCGGCGGGCCTCGTGGCCGGCGTGTTCGCGGCGCTCAGCGGCTTGCTGTTCTAATCTGGCCGCACGAGCACCCGTCGAGGGTGCCGACCAGGGAGGACAGGATGCGAGCGATCCAGCGGCTGACCGGGGCGGTGTGCATGGGGTTGGTCATTGCGGGGACGGCGCGTGCGGAGGACATGTCGCCCGACGCCCACCGGCAAGCGGCACGCAGCCGCGCGCTGCTCGAAGCAGAAGCGACGCTTGATGTGCCGCAACGGCCCACGGCGCACGAACTCGTGGTCGAGACGCACCTCCTTCCGGCGACCAAGCGCCGTCAGCGGCTGGATGCCGAGCTCGTGCGCCATCCGGACGATCTCGTGGCCGTCCTGCTGCGCGCGGAAGCCGAGGTCGCAGTGGGCGATGCGGTCGGGGCCTTGACGGAACTCAACCGGGTGATCGACGCAACGCCGACGCACGACAACGCCTTCGTCTTCACGCTGCGCAGCGAGGCGCTGATCCAACTGGGTCGCTGCGACGAGGCGCTGGCTGACGCCGAGCGAGCGATGGCGGCGGACGGCGACTATTCCGATGCGCGACTTGCTCGTGGGTGGGCTCGATATTTCAGCGGAGATTTTGCAGGGGCGCTGTCGGATATCGACAAAGTCAGTGCGGCCGAACCCGGTGACGGAGTTGCCCTGGCGCGCCGCGGTCTCGTGTTGATCGCGTTGGGGCAATCGCATAACACCATGGCGGGCCGGAATGGAGAGATCAATCTCGGGCTCATCGTCGTGAAGTTCTTTTCCGATGCCACGCTGGATCCGCATCTCCCGCAGGCGTGGTCGCTTCGCGCGAGGATGGATATCCAGCGTGGGCAGGTGGACGAGGCGATCGCCGACGCCTCGCAGGCTTTGGACGTTGCCGGCAGTGACGACGCCCGCGGCGATGCTTACCTGATTCGCGCGGAGGCCTGGTTCAGAAAGGGCGACTACGACAGGTTCCTGGCAGATCTTTCTCAGGGCTCGGCACTGTAGCCGAAGCGCGCTGACCTGATCGCCATGCGCTCCGCGTACGAGATGCGCCAGCAGCATTGGCCACAGGCGAAGGCGACCCTGACCAGGGCACTCGCCGTCGACCCCGAGTGCGCGGAGTGCTTGTCGAGTCGTGCGCTCGCCCAGGCCAGGCTGGGCGAGCAGGCGCTCGCCCCGGCCGACGCCGAGGCGGGTCTGGCCCTTGCGCCAAAATCCGCCTTGAGCCATTCCCTGTTCGGCGAGACATGGCAAGTGCTCGGCGACCAGGCCCGCGCCGTCGACGAGCTAGATGCGGCGCTCGACATCAATCCCGAAGACGACGACATTCGGCTGAGTCGCGCCTTCTCGCAATCCGAGCTTGGTGACCGCGGCGGCGCCGTGATGGCCTACACCGGGTTGCTCGAGCGCAACCGCGTCAGTTCGCCGGGAGATGTCTTCCTCAACCGGGGCGTCGCTCGATTCCACATGGGTGAAATCTCTCTGGCTGCTGCCGACTTCAGAAGCGCGACGGCAGCCTTGCCCCACGATCCTCGTTCGCCGCGCAACCTCGGCGTGGCCCTGGATAGGATGGGAGATCTTGCCGGGGCGGCCGACGCCTATCGGCAGTCGCTGGAACGCCGAGCGGATCCCACCACGTCCGCCAGCCTGGGCCGCGTGCTGATGTTCTCGGGCCGCTTCGCCGAGGCAGTGGAGCCCGTACGTACCTGGCGGCGCACCAGTCAGTCCCCTTCGAACTATCCGTCGCTGGAGATCCACGTGTTGCGCGTTCGCGGGCAACCCTCTGACGAACCTGCCGCACGCGAGGAACTTGCCGCCATGACGCATGTGCATGATCCACGCGACTGGAGCGATTCGCTGGTCGAGTACATGCTGGGGAACATCGACGCCCCTGCCTTGCTGCAACGCGTCGGAAATGGCCCGCTCGACGAGCTCTCCGGCCGCCATTGCGAGGCCGACCACTACATTGCCGAAATGAACCTCGCGCATGGCCAGCGCGCGCCTGCGCTGCCGCTGCTGACCGAGGCGGTGAAGATCTGTCCGCCCAAATACTTCGAAGCAGGGGCAGCCAAGGCCGAACTGAACTTGCAGTCGGCGGCCGAAGCCGCTCGCTGATTTGCCCTCACGCGCCGGCGCTCGCAGGCGCGCGCGCCCGGGTCCCGCGCGTCGCGAATCCCGCCACCGCCAGCGCCGCCAGCGGCAGCAACATCGCCACCCATGTCAGCGCTGGCAGCCCCGGCCCGCGGGCGATCACCACGCCGCCCAACCACGCGCCCAGCGCGTTGCCCCGGTTGAACGCAGCCTCAACGGCTGGCCGCTGGTGGACCGCGGCAAGCTGGTCACCCTGCCGGCCGTGGGCAACACGCCGGTGAGCGACGGCGCCTCGCTGCAGCGCCTGGCCGTGGCCGGCGGGGGCCTGGCCCGGCTGGCGGGGGCCTGGCCCGGCTGGCGCTGTGCGACCTGGAGGAGATCCACGCGGTCTTCCTGGGCCACGGCGGCTGGGTGCCGGCTCGCGTGCGTGCCTTTCTCGACTTCCTGTTTGAGAACGTTCGGCTCTGAACCGCCCATGCAACACGCCCTGGCCACCGGAGCGGGCAGGGCGTCGCCGGGCTCTGCGGCCGAGGCCGGAAGCCGATGCGGTTACTTGCGGGTCGCCTTCTTGACGGCCGGGGCGACCTGGTCGATGACGGTCGACAGCGCGGTGTGCGCGGAGTCGACGCCCGACTTCAGGCCCTTGGCCAGCGGCGCGAACGCGTCGGGCTGCGGCAGCTTGGACGCGGTCGCGTCGAGGGCGGCGTGGAACTGCGAGACGCCCAGGTCGGCCGATTCGCGCAGCTGGTCGCCGGCGAGCGTCAGGCCCGTCTTGGCGTTGCTCTTGATCAGTTCGACGGCCGCTTGCGGATCCTTGACGCCGGTGAACGACTTGAGGGCGGCTTCGGTGGCCAGGCGGCTCTCTTCGAAGTGCTTCTTGCCGAGGTCGGCCCAGGCTTGCATCTGGTCCATGACCGGGCGCAGGCTGGCCTGCATCGCTTCAGGCGTGAACTTCTCGCTGCCCGGGAACGTGGGGAGGGACGGGAAGGCGAAAGCAGTGGTCATGAAGGTCTCCGGTTGATGGTGCGATGCAGCAATTCTAATCCACTCATGCTGCGGTGCAACATGGCAAATTAGGGAGCGCTGCCCACTAACCCGCGAGTTGACGTGCCGCGACCAGCCGGGGGCTGTCCGGGCTCTGGGCCTTCAACAACTGCAGCGCCTGCGCCGCGGTGGCCGCGCCGTCGCCCGCGCGGCCGATGGCGCGCAGCACCGCGGCACGGCGCAGCAGCGATTCGGCGTGCGCCACGTCCGTGGGGAACGGGGGCATCGGCTGCACGCCTTTCGCGGCAGCGAGCGCGGCTCGCGCTCCGGCCTGGTCGCCCAGGCGCGCCGAGGCGAGCGCCTCGAGCTCGTGCGCCGACACGGCGCCGCGACCCGTGGTGGCACGTTCTCGGTCGAACAGCGCCACCAGCGCGCGGGCGGTGGCGCGGGCCGCATCGGGGTGTCCGGAGGCCAGTTGAACATCGGCGATAGCCAGTTGCATGTCGACGCATTCGGCCGTGGCCAGCCCAGGCTCGGGCCAGTTCGTTCGGATGTATTCGGTCACCGCCGCGGCCTCGTCGCCGCGCCCCAGGAGTGCAAGCGCCTTGGCGTCTAACAGGAGCAGCGCGACGTTGTTGCGGGTCTGCGCGGGGGGCGCCAGGGCCGCGGGGTCTGCGACGGCCAGGCTCCTGAGCGACGCCATGTTGCCCGCGAGCATGGCCAGTTCCAGGCGACGCTGCTGCAAGTGCTTCGTCACGGCGTCGGAGGGCGGGCTCCTGGCGGCCGACAGTGACCTGGCCCAGTCGTCCAGCATCGCGCCGGCGCGCGCGTAGTCGCCCTGGCGCATGACGGCGTCTGCCAGGAGACCGACGGCGCGCGCGCTGTTGAGGCTGCTGCGGCCAAAGGCGCTCTCGGTGGCCTCGCTGGCCTTGCGCAGTTCCGTCTCGGCCTCGGCCGGGCGCCCGTTGTCCATCAGCGCGACGCCGTACACCTTCAGGTAGAGGGCGCGGGTGTCGGGAGCGAGGCTGTGGAGCCTCTCCATGCCGTCACGGGCCGCCTGGGCCGCCTGCATCTCGCGTGCCTCGTCGAAGGCCTGGAAGTAGCTGGCCAGGTACAGGCCGTTCTCGTATCGCGACGTGCCCTCCGACGTGCGTACGGCGATGGCCTGTGCCCGGTTCAGCACCTCCAGCGCCTCGGCCCGCTTGCCGCGGCGGGTGAGGATCTTTCCCAGGTCGCCCGCCAGCTCCATGCGAGACAGCTTCGTGTCGTCATCGTCCAGATCCTCGCCGGGCGCCCAGGCGAGCCCGGCCCGGCGCGCGGCTTCGCTCTCATCGAGACGATTGAGCAGGCCCAGGTTGCGGCCTATCGTCGTGTAGGCCGAGACGATCTCCTGCGGCGAGCCGCCGTGTGCCTTCAAGTGGACGACGTATTGCCGTCCCACCGCCAGCGAGGCCTCGAACTCGTTGACGTAGTTCAGCTGCAGCATCACCGCACGAAACTGTGCGGCACGCTCCTGGGGCTTGTCGACGTAGCGCGGGCCCAGCTCGTCCAGCTTCTGGCGCAATCCCCCGGTGAGGGCGTGCGGACGCGTCAGCGCCTCGGGATGATCCGTGGCTGTCACATCCAGGCTCATCATCGTCTCGACATAGAGGTCGGTGACAGCGCGTTGGCGCTCGACCTCGGAACTGGCGCGGGCCTGCTCGCGCCCGGCGACCCGCGCCTGCCACGTTGCGATGCTGCCGCCCACCACGATGGAGACCAGCAGCGTCGACGTCAGCCCCACGGCCAGCCCGTTGCGCCGCACGAACTTCACCACGCGGTAGCGGCGGCTGTCGGGCCGCGCGCGGACGGGCTCGCCGTCGAGGTGGCGCTGCAGGTCCTGCGCGAACGCGTCGATGGTGGGATAGCGCTCGTCGACGTTCTTCTTCAGGGCCTTGTTGAGGATGGCGTCGAGATCTCCGCGCAGCGCCTGGCGCAGCGCGGGGGATGTGGCGGCGGTGCTGGCCAGTGTGGGGTCGGCGTTGGCGATGGCCTCTTCCATCTCGGCCGCCGAGCCGCGCCGCAGCCGGTACGGCCGCGCCCGCGCGAGCAGCTCGTAGGCCACCATGCCCAGGCTGTAGACGTCGCTGGCCGTGCCCAGCGGCTCGCCGCGGATCTGCTCCGGGCTCGCGTAGTCGAGCGTCAGCGCGCGGCCGGCCACCTGGGTCAGCGCGGTGGCCTCGGTGGTGTCCGACTCAATCAGCTTGGCGATGCCGAAGTCGAGCAGCTTCACCCGGCCGTCGCTGGTGACCAGGATGTTGGCCGGCTTGAGGTCGCGGTGAACGACTAGGCGCGAGTGCGCGTGCGCCACGGCTGCCGTGGTCTGCAGCAGCAGCACCAGGCGCGCGCGGACCGGCAGGTCGCGTTCGCGGCAGTACACGTCGATGGGCTGGCCCTCGACGTACTCGAGCGCGAGGAACGGGCGGTCCAGGGCATCGACGCCGGCGTCGTAGAGCCGCGCGATGTGCTCGTGTTCGAGCGCGGCCAGGATGCGGCTTTCCCGCGAGAGGCGTTGTGCAAACGAGCCGCCCCACACGGCGCGCGGAAGCTTCAGGGCGACGCGGCGCCGCACCACGCCGTCGGCGCGCTCGGCCAGCCACACGGTGCCCATGCCGCCGACGCCGATCTCGCGCAGCAGGCGCCACGGCCCGATCGACTGGCCGGCGGCGGGCGCGTCGCGGTCCGGCATCGGGTCGACGTCGAGCCGCGGCAGCGCGTCGAGGAAGTCGTCCTCCTCGACGCGCTCCAGCGTGGCCAACAGGCCGCGCAGGGCCTCGTGGTGCACCGGATTGGCCCCGGCGAGGCGCGCCAGCCAGGCGGTGCGCTCGGACGCCCCCAGCGCCAGCACCTCGTCCAGCAGCCGGCTGATCTCCGGCCACTGGGCGGCGGTGGGAAGGGGCGAGCTCACCGGGCGGATCCGCGCTGCCTCGGCGGACCTACATCCGCAACGCGTGTGCCAGCAGCAGTCGGGCCTTTTCCCAGTCGCGCCGCACGGTGCGGTCGGTGAGGCCCAGGTTCTCGGCGATCTCCAGATCGGTCATGCCGCCGAAATAGCGCATCTCCACCACGCTGGCTAGCCGCGCGTCGATCTGGGCAAGTTTGCCCAGCGCCTCGTCCACGTCGAGGATCTGCTCGGCGGCGTCGCCCACCGAATCGCCCACGTGAGTGTCCAGCGTGACGTGGGCCACGTCGCCGCCATGGCGCAGCGCCTGCGCGCTGCGCGCGGCGTCGACGATGATCGAGCGCATCACCGTGGCCGAGTAGGCCAGGAAGTGAGCGCGGTCGCCCGGCGCCAGCTGGCGCCGCTGCATGAACTTGAGGTAGCACTCGTTGACCAGCGCCGTGGTGTCCAGCGCCCCGTCGCGCGCATGGCGAGACAGGCGGCGATGCGCCACCCCGCGCAGCTCCGGGTACATCAGTTCGAAGATCCGATCGAACGCCGCGCGATCGCCCTCGCGCGCTTGTGCGATCAGTTGCGTGACCTCTCCCATGCACATGCTCCACCCGGTATCCCGGGACTTCCGGCATGGTAGCGACAAATGAGCGCACGAAACTTACTCCGTCACGCCATTCGCGCGTAACGAGATGTCGACGAAGCCTTTGCCCGGGCCTGTCGACGGCGTCCGTTGCAGCAGCAGCCCCACGGCGCCCGACAACACGGCCGCGACGGCGCTGGCCGCGATCCAGCCCAGTCGCACCGCCAACAGCGCGAAGACCACGCAGAAGACGGCCCGTGCCGGCAGTCCGCGGACGTAGGCGCGCAGGAACTGAGCCAGCCCGGCGTAGCCCGACGACGCCTGTTCGCTGACCGCCACCGCGCCGCTGACCAGCGGGAGCGACGCCAGCAGGCCCGCGGCGAAGATGCCCAACAGCGGCGCCAGCGCGGCGGTGACCAGCCCCAGGCCGGCGGCGGCCAGCGCCGTGGCGACTACCGGCGCACGTGCGGGCGGCAACGCGTGGGGCGGCGGCGGCGGCGGGAGGCACAGCAGCGCCAGCGCGCACGAGGACACGGCCAGCGGGAGGGCGGCTGCCAGGGTGACGCTGGCGAGCGCCGCCGGCGCGGCGAGCACGGCCGCGCCCATCGCGCCGCAGGCCAGCGTCACCACCACGCCGCGGCGCCGGGCGACATGCACCTGGACGACCGCGAAGGCGGCCAGCATCGCGCAGGCCGCCAGGCTGGCCACCGCCGCATGGGCGGCGAACGCGTCGCCCCGATCGTGCGCGAGCCAGGCCAGCGCCGGCGCCGTCACCGTGGGCAGCGCGGCCACGGCGCCGGCGGCGCGGCGTCCGCCATGGCGGGCCAGCAGCATCACCAGCAGCACCGAGCCCGCCGTCAGCAAGGCTTTCCAGACCCAATCCATTCGCGCCTCCGAGATCGTGGGAGTCGCGCATGTCGCGCTCCTTGTCTCGATGTACGCGCTCGCCCGGCGGATCCGGACACGCGGCGGGCCCCCACCGGGCGTCCGCCTTGGGCCATCCCCCCAGGATGCACCCTAGCGCTGCACGTCGAACGATTTCTCGACGGTGAACGCGATGGTTCCCATCAGCACGCCGCCGCCCACCATCAGCGCCAGGATCACGCCCAGCACGGGCAGCCAGCCGGTGTGCACGATGCCTGGCGGCGGGGACTCGTCGTCCTCGTCGCGCGTGGCCTCCACCACGGGCCGGGTCGGGTCGCCCGCGTACAGGCGGGCCCATTTCGCGTCGGTAGTCAGGCCGATGACGATCGCGCAGAGCATGCCTACCGAGATGGTGAGGCCCAGCCACGGGATCAGCGCCCACGACAGGCGGTCGTCCACGCCCAGCTCGCGCATGCGCACGACGCCGGCCAGACCCACCAGCGTGGGGATCGGATAGAGCCAGCCCCACGGGTTGCGCAGGCCGCCCAGGTAGAAATGGTGCAGTCCGACCGATCCGCCGATCACCGCCACCCAGGTGGCCAGCGTCTTGGACGGCACGTCGGCGGGGTCGCGCAGGGCCGGCGCCGGCGCCGGCGCCGTCACCGCAGGTCCTCGCGCTCGACGGGCGCGGCGTCGGCGCCCGTGCCCAGGCGGCGCTGCATCGTGACGACGTCGAGCCAGCGGTCGAACTTCCAGCCGGCCGCCTCGAAGGTGCCCGTGGGTTGGAAGCCGCAGGCGCGGTGCACGGAGATGGAGCCGGTGTTGGCGGAGTCGCCGATGACGGCCAGCATCTGGCGGATGCCCAGGCGCTCGCAGCGGCCGATCAGCTCCACCAGCAGCAGCTTGCCCACCCCCTGGCCGCGTGCGGCGGGCGCCAGGTAGAGGGAGTCTTCCACGCAGAACCGATAGGCGCGGCGAGGGCGGAACTGGTTGGCGTAGGCGTATCCCAGCACCTGGCCGTCGCGCTCGGCCACCAGCCAGGGCAGACCCTGCGCGAGGATGGCGTCGCGGCGCTTGCCCATCTCGGCGTCGTCGGGCTCGTCGAGCTCGAAGGTGCCGGTGCCGTTGCGCACGGCCTCGCGGTAGATCTCGGCGCAGGGGGCTGTGTCGGCTGGGGTGCTGCCGCGCAGGACCAGGGGCTGGCGGGGGGGCGGGGTAGTCATGCTCATGGCAACAGTTTATAATGCTCGGTTTTGGCGTTGGCTAGTGACCAGCCAGGAGCTTGCGGACTGATCCTCCGCTGGACTGACGTCCCGGGCTCCGCGTTCCTCTCGAGGCACAGCGAGTCACCGGCGTATCTAACGACGTCGAATGTAGCGCCGTTGCCGGCATGTCGCCGGCTCGGCAACCCCGTTTGGCCTGCCCTTGCGTGTCTCCCTGGCGCGGCAAAACAAACCAAACATTAGGAATTCATCATGGTCGTCATCCGACTTGCCCGCGGCGGTGCCAAGAAGCGCCCGTTCTACAACATCGTGGTTGCCGATTCGCGCGAACGCCGCGACGGTCGCTACCTCGAGCGCGTGGGTTTCTACAACCCCATGGCATCCGGCCAGGAAGAGCCGCTGCGCGTCGTGTTCGATCGCGTCACGTACTGGAAGAGCGTCGGCGCGCAAGCCTCGACCACCGTCCAGCGCCTGCTCGACACGGCCGCCAAGAAGGCCGTCGGCGCCGAAGCGCCTGTTGCTGCTGCCGCGTAATGTCGGTTCGTCTTCTTCGCTGCGCGGCTGACCGCGCCGTCTCGCGATGAGCGCCACCGAGCAGCAAGAAGACCTGTCCTGGCCCGAAGACGCGATCGAAGTCGGTCGCATCCTCGGCGCCTGGGGCATCAAGGGCGGCATCAAGGTGCTGCCCTTCGCGGCCGACCCCCAGGCCCTGTTTTCAGCCAGGCACTGGTTCCTGAAGCCGGCCGAAGCTTCGAAGAAGCCTTCGGCTGTCGCCGTCGCCAGACCCGGCAAGACCGTCGTTCCGGTCATCCCCGCCCACAAGACGCCGGCCCAGAAGGCCGCGTTGGCCGCGCCGTTGCCGTTCGCGCTGAACGTGCAGGGCGTGCGCGACCAGGGCGACGCCATCGTCGCCACCGCCCCCGAGATCGCCGACCGCGACGCCGCCGAGGCGATGAAGGGCGTGCGCGTGTTCGTGTCGCGCTCCACCTTCCCCAAGACCGACGACGGCGAGTTCTACTGGATCGATCTCATCGGCCTGTCGGTGTTCAACCGCGACCAGGTCGCGCTGGGCGACGTGGTCGGCCTGATCGACACCGGCCCGCACTGCGTGCTGCGCATCCAGCCGGCCGAGGCCGACGCCGAGGAGCGCCTGGTTCCCTTCGTCGACGCCTTCGTCGACTCCGTCGACATGCCGGGCCGCCGCATCGTCGTCGATTGGGGCTTGGATTACTGACGTCGCTGCTGCCATGCGCTTCGACGTCATCACGCTTTTCCCCGACCTGTTCGCGCCGTTCCTGACGCAGGGAATCACGCGCCGCGCCTACGAATCGGGGCAGGTCGACGTGCGGCTGTGCAACCTGCGCGACTACGCCGAGGGCACCTACCGGCGCGTCGACGACCGACCTTTCGGCGGCGGCCCCGGCATGGTGATGCTGGCCGAGCCGCTGGAACGCGCGCTGGCCGCCATCTCGAATGCGCGCGAGGCCGCGGGCGCTCCGCGCGGCCCGGTGGTGCTGTTCACGCCCACGGGTCGCCGTATCGACCAGGCGCTCGCCCGCGAATGGGCCTCCGGCCCCGGCGCGACGCTGCTGTGCGGCCGCTACGAAGGCCTCGACCAGCGCGTCATCGACCGCCACGTGGACATCGAGCTGAGCCTGGGCGACTTCGTGCTGTCCGGCGGCGAGCTGCCCGCGCTGACGCTGCTGGACGCCATCGCCCGGCTGATGCCCGGCGTGCTGGGCGACGAGCAGTCGCACCTGCAGGACAGCTTCGAGCAGGGGCTGCTCGACTGCCCGCACTACAGCCGTCCCGAGATCCTGGCCACGCCCGAGGGCGAGGTGCCGGTGCCGCCGGTGCTGCTGTCGGGCCACCACAAGGACATCGCGCGCTGGCGCCGCGAGCAGTCGCTCGCCCTGACTGCCGGGCGCCGGCCCGACCTCGTCGCGGCGGCGCGGGCTGCCGGCCAGCTGACGAAGGCCGACGAGAAGTTCCTGGCGGGCCTGGCCTTGTCTGCGCTAGAATAGCGGGCTCACCGTTCCTCTGCCGGGCAGAAGTGGCCGTAGAGAGCGCCGGACTGTTCATCCGCAGGTCCCCGCTTTCGACAACTGGAAGGACTCCAGTGCCGCATTCAAAGCAATAGTGCGCCGGCAAGAACGGGACTGACAAAGGTTCCTCATGGATCTGATCGCTATCCTCGAACAAGAAGAAATTGTTCGCCTGAACAAGAAGATTCCGGTCTTCGCCCCCGGCGACACCGTGATCGTCAGCGTCAACGTCGTCGAAGGCACGCGCAAGCGCGTCCAGGCGTACGAAGGCGTCGTCATCGCCCGTCGCAACCGTGGCCTGAACTCCAACTTCATCGTCCGCAAGATCTCCAGCGGCGAAGGCGTGGAACGCACGTTCCAGCTGTACAGCCCGCTGATCGCGTCGATCGAGCTGAAGCGCCGCGGCGACGTCCGTCGCGCCAAGCTGTACTACCTGCGCGAACGTTCGGGCAAGTCGGCCCGGATCAAGGAAAAGCTGGCCTGAGTTTCCGGCGTCCTTCGGGACGCTCCGAGACCAGACAGGAAAGCCCGGCTCTGCCGGGCTTTTTCGTTTCACGAAGCCCGGCTCCGTCGGGCTTTTTCGTTTCCGGCGCTGACACGGTCTTGCCGGCGGTCGCACAATGGTCGATTGCCCCGCCTCCATCGCCCCTGCCCGCATGTCCGATTCCGATAGCTCGTCCGCTCCTGCCGCGCCGCGTTCGCCGATCCGCGAGCCGCACCTGGCGCCGGTGGTGAGCACTGACAACCACCTGCAGGCCATCCCGGCGGACCGACTCCAGCCCGATGCCCTGCGCGCGCGTTTCGCGTCCACGCTGCACGCACCGGCCGGCAAGGGCGATGGCGAGGACGCCTGGGTGCCCGAGTTCATCGGCGACGGCCAGCGCCTGTCCGAGCGGGCGGTTCGCGCAGCGGCCGTGCTGGTGCCGCTGGTGCGCCGGCCCGAGGGTCTCACCGTGCTGCTGACGCGGCGCACCGACCACCTGAACGACCACGCCGGCCAGGTGAGCTTTCCGGGCGGTCGCACCGATCCCGAGGACGTTGACCCGATCGCCACGGCGCTGCGCGAGGCGCAGGAAGAGGTGGGTTTGGCGGCCGACGAGATCGAGGTGATCGGCGTGCTGCCTACCTACACCACCGTCACCGCCTACGAGGTGACGCCGGTGGTGGGGCTGCTCGACCCGCCGCGCGCGCTGGCGCTCGATGCCTTCGAGGTGGCCGAGGTGTTCGAGGTGCCGCTGGCCTTCCTGATGGATCCGGCCAACCATCGCCGCCACGCGATGGAGTTCCAGGGCATCGCGCGCCGTTTCATCTCGATGCCCTGGGGCGCGGACGCGGACGGCCAGCCGTATTTCGTGTGGGGCGCCACGGCCGCGATGCTGCGCAACCTGTACGGGTTCCTGGCGCGCTGAACGCGCGCGTGACGCCCGCCTGACCCCCTGTGGCGCCCGCTGTGACGTCCGCCTGACCCCGCTGTGACGTCCGCCCGACGCGAGTGAACGCGAGGCGTCCGCGGTCGCGCTGCGGCTATGATCCGGAACAATGAGTTTCGTCGCCGTCCTCCTTGCCTTGCTGCTCGAGCAGATCAAGCCGCTGCCGCGCAACAACGTCGTGCATTACTCGCTCGCGTCGTGGGTGGGCTGGACCGGCCGCAACTTCGACGCGGGCAAGCCGCAGCACGCCAAGATCGTGTGGATCGTCACCGTCATCGCGCCCGCGCTCGCGGCCGCGCTGGTCTACATCGCCATCGCGCACTACAACGCCATCGCGGCGCTGATGTTCGACGTGGCGATCCTGTACCTCACGCTGGGCTTTCGCCAGTTCAGCCACTACTTCACCGACATCCGCACCGCGCTCGAAGGCGGCGACGAGCCCGAGGCGCGCCGTCTGCTGGCCGAGTGGCGCCACCTCGACGCGTCCGAGCTGCCGCGCACCGAACTGCTGCGCCACATGATCGAGCATTCGCTGCTGGCCGCGCACCGCCACGTGTTCGGCGTGTTCTTCGCGTTCGTGCTGTTCTCCTTCGTCGGGCTCGGTCCGGCCGGCGCGGTGCTGTACCGGATGGCCGAGTTCGCCTCGCGCTACTGGGCGTTCCGCAGCAAGTCGCTCGACACGCCCATCAACGAGAACCTGATGGCACTGTCGCAACGCCTGTTCAGCCTGATCGACCACATCCCGGCCCGCCTCACCGCGTTCGGCTTCGCCGTGGCCGGCAACTTCCAGGACGCCATCGACGGCTGGAAGCGCGACGCGGGCCTGTGGAAGCATGCCAACGAGGGCATCATCCTGGCATCCGCGGCCGGCGCCGTCGGCGTGCAACTGGGCGGCGGCACGGCGCCCGGCATCACCCCCGATCGCTCGAAGACCTTCGACAGCGGCGAGGGCGCGGCCGCGTTCGAGTCGGCCGGCAGCACCACGCAGGGCATGCCGCCGCAACTGGGGCACCTGGGCATCGTCGTGGGCCTCGTGTGGCGCTCGGTGCTGCTGTGGATGGCGCTGGTGTTCATCATCAAGCTGGCCAACCTGCTGCCTTGATCGCCCTGCGCCGCCCGCTGGCGGTCACGGTCGGCGGTGACGCGGGTTCGCTGACTGGTCGTCGGCTTGCACCGCCGCGCGGCTTGGCATGCCCAGGTCAGTGCCGAGCCGCCCGCTCGAGCTCGCCCATCAGCTCTTCGTAGATGCGCTCGCGCGACGGCGAGATGTCGCCCCGCGCGATGGCCGCGCGCACGCCGCACGAGGGCTCGTGGCGATGCGTGCAGTTGGTGAACTTGCAGTCGCCCAGGTACATGCCGTAGTCGAGCATCAGCGAGCCGAGCTCGGCCGACTTGATGTGGTGGATGCCGAACTCCTGGAAGCCGGGCGAGTCGATGAGCGCGCTCTGGCGGTCGTCGTCGAGCCAGTACCAGGTGGTGGTGGTGGTGGTGTGCTTGCCCGACTTGAGCGCCTTGGAGATCTCGCCCACCTGCGCGTCGGCTTCCGGCACCAGCAGGTTCACCAGCGTGCTCTTGCCCATGCCGCTGGGGCCCAGCACCAGCGTGGTCTTGCCGGCCAGCAGGGGCTCGAACAGCGCCTGGGTGCCGGTGGGGTCGGTCTTGACCGCCACCTCCAGCACGTCGTAGCCCATCTTGCGGTACGGCGCCAGGCGCTCGCGTGCGGCGGTCGCCTCGGGCAGGTCGATCTTGTTGAGGACGATCTTGACCGCGATGCGGCCGTCCTCGGCGGCGATGAGCGCGCGCGTGAGCTGCGACTCGCTGTAAGGCGGGTCGGTGGCCACCATGATCAGCAGCAGGTCGATGTTGGCCGCGAAGTTCTTGCTGCGCCATTCGTCCTGGCGCTTGAGCAGGCTGGTGCGCGGCTCGAACGACTCGATGACGGCCTCGTCGCCCGACACCTGCCAGCGCACGCGATCGCCCACGATGACCTCGCTCTTCTTGCCGCGGCCGTGCGCCAGCATGCGCGTTCCGTCGGCCGTCTCGATGACCGAGTGGCGACCGTGCACGCCCACCACGCGGGCCAGCGCGAACTTCGACGGCGCCGGCGCGCCGCGCGACGAGGCGGCGCTCATGCCACGGCTCCGGCCAGCGAGGCGGCGTCCAGCCCCAGCGCGGCGATGCGCGCCGACGCGGGCGGATGCGAGTAGTAGAAACTGACGTACATCGGGTCGGGCGTGAGCGTGGAGGCGTTGTCTTCGTACAGCTTGAGCAGCGCGCGCACCAGGTCGGCCGCGTTGGCGTTGCTGCGGGCGTACGCGTCGGCCTGGTATTCGTCGCGACGCGACAGGCTGGCGAAGATGGGCGAGACGAAGAACATGAACGGCGGCAGGCCCATCATGAACAGCAGCAGGGCCAGCGCGTCGTTGCTCACGAAGGGGCTGGGCCGCACGCCCAGGCCCATGTAGAACCCCCATTGCCCGGCCAGCCAGCCCAGCAGCGCGAAGCCCGCGAGGCTGAAGGCGAACATCAGCACCATGCGCTTGACGATGTGGCGGTGCGCGAAGTGGCCCAGCTCGTGGGCCAGCACGGCCTCCACCTCGTCGCCGCTGAGGCGCTTGAGCAGGGTGTCGAAGAACACCACGCGCTTGCCGGCGCCGAAGCCGGTGAAGTAGGCGTTGGCATGGGCCGAGCGGCGGCTGCCGTCCATCACGAAGAACCCCTTGGCGCGGAAGCCGCAGCGCTGCATCAGCGCCTGCACGCGCGCCACCAGCGCGTCGTCGGCGAGCGGCTCGAACTTGTTGAACAGCGGCGCGATGAGCGTGGGGTACACCACCATGGCCACCAGCTGGAATGCGGTGAGCGCGCCCCAGGCCCACAGCCACCACAGCGAGCCGGCGACGTGCATGATCCACAGCACGAGGGCCAGCAGCGGCCCGCCGATGACGATGCCCAGGCCCGTCGACTTGACCAGGTCGCCGATGAACAGCGCGGGCGTCATCTTGTTGAAGCCGAAGCGCTGCTCGAGGCGGAAGGTGCGGTAGAGCTCGAACGGCAGGTCGATGAGGGACGAGATGAGCGTGAAGGCGCCCACCAGCAGCAACTGGTAGACCATCGAGCCCCAGCGCGGCGCGGCCCAGTCGAGCAGCACGGCGTTGAGCGCGCCCAGGCCGCCCAGCAGCGTCCAGGCGATGAGGATGGCGCTGGAGAATGCGCTGTCGACGATGCCCAGGCGCAGCTTGGCCAGGGTGTAGTCGGCCGCCTTCTGATGCGCCGCCAGCGGCACGGTGGCCGCGAAGGCGGATGGCACGGCGGCGCGGTGCGCGGCCACGTGGCGCAGTTGCCGCGTGGCCAGCCAGAACTTGACGAGCAGCGAGCCCAGGATGGCGGCCGAGAACGCCAGGGAAAGGACAACAGGATTCATATGCCGCAAGTGTAGGGGGTCGAACACACCGCCTGCCGGCGCCAGAGGTGCGATAACCGCGCCGGAGGCGGCTAGATGCGTGCCGGGAGCCCGAAACGCAAGAGGGCGGGCTGACAGCTTGTTACGGGTACTTGGCGCCGACGTGGTGGCGCCGCTGCTCCCCGGGCTACCATTCTTCAACAGTCAGGGTGACGACGCAATGGAGAGCGGCCAGTGAGCAATCAGGATATCGAGGGCAATGCCCCGGCCGAAGAGGCCCCGGGCGCGCCCGCCGGCGCGCCGGCCAACCTGGAGCAGGAGTTGGCCAAGGAGCGCGACGCGCGCGTGTTGATGCGCGACCGCCTGCGCCACACCGAGGCGCTGGCCGCCGAGTCGCACGCGTTGCGCTCGCGCATGGCCGACGAGCTCGCCCGCGTCACGGCCGACCGCGACCGCCTGCGCAACGCCGCGTCGTCCTCGTCCTCGACGTCGTCCGCCTCCGCCTCCGCGCCCCCGGCCCCGTCCGCCTCTGCGCCCGGATCCCCGCTGGAGGCTACGGTGCCTTTGCATGGCGCTGCCGCGCGGCCGATGACGCCGCGTGCCGTCGAGTGGCCGCTCGATCCGCCGCCGCGGCCGGCGCTCCCGCGCCGCAGCGGCCCCTGGGGCGCGCTGGCCATGCTGGCCGGCTTGGCCGTGGTCGTCGGCGCCGCGGCCTGGTTCACCGGCACGCTGCCCGGCCGGTCGCCGACCGTGGCACGCGACGCGACCGCGCCCGCAGTCGCCGCGGACGTCACGCCGACGCCGGCCTCGGCGCCCACCGAACGCTTTCCGCCGCCGACCGCCGCCAGCGTGCTGGCGGACGCCGCGCCGACGCCGGCCAACATCCCCAGCGGCGCCGTGGCGCTGCCGCCGCTCACGCCCGAGGGCCAGCTGTCGGCCGCGCCCACCGCCGCCGGCCCCGCGCCGGCCGTGGCGCAATCGGTCGCGCCGGCCGCCATCGCTGCGCGCCTGCGCAAGGCGCTCGACGGCGAGGGCATCAGCGCGCCGGTGGACGTCGACGCGGCCAGTGGCCACGTGATGGTGGCCGATCCGCAATCCGACGACGCGCTGCGCGACCGCACCGACATGCTCATCCGCGCGGTCTACGCCGGCGCCAGCCTGCCCGAGCCGCAGATCGAGCACCGATGGCTGTCGCCCAAGCGCGCCGGGCAACCCGCGCCAGCGGCCGATCAAGCGCCCGCGCCCGCGCCGGCGCCGGCGCCGGCCGTCACGTCGAGCATGACCCCCGCCCAGGCCTACGCCGCGCGCCACGCCACGCAGGATCGCGGCGCCGACCACCACGCCAAGAAGACGGCGGCGGCCACGGTGGCCGAGGCCGAAGAACTGCGACCCGTGTTGCCCGAAGGCCGCGTCACGGCCAGTTGCCGCACCAGCCTCGCGGGCAAGGTGCCGCATCGCGCCGACATGACGGCGTGCATGAAGAGCAGCTGCTGCAGCGCGGGCAACGGCCAGGCCGAGGATTGCCGGGCTTACCAGAAGGCGTACCCGTTCGCCTGCAGCGCCGGCTGAGCGAACGGCGGCGCGCGCTGCTCGACACGGCGCGCGATTTGCCATGAACACGAAGCCGGGGCGGCAAGAGGCCGCTCCATTGTTCGTCTTCAGTGCAAAAAGGAGTCCCCATGGACACGCTCAACGACACCCTCAGCCACGACGTGATCACGTCCGACCGCGTGGAAGGCACCACCGTCTACAACGACGCCGGCGACAAGCTCGGCTCGATCGACTACCTGGTCATCGACAAGCGCTCGGGCAAGGTGCGCTACGCCGCCCTCGAGTTCGGCGGCTTCCTGGGCATGGGCACCAACCGCTACCCGGTGCCGTGGAGCCTGCTCGAGTACAACACGGGCCGCGGCGGCTACGTGGTGCCCCTCGACAAGGACACGCTGGACGGCGCGCCGCGCTACGAGGAAGACCGCCGTCCTGACTACGACGACCAGTACGGTCGTACCGTGTACGACTACTACGGCGTGGGCTGGTAAGCGCGCACGAGGGTGACGCCGCGGGCCTCAGAGGTACTCGGCGTCGTCCGTCTCGACGAAGATCGAATCCGGCACGTCCGCATCATCGTCGTCATCGCAGTCACGAGCGGGTTCTCCGTTCGCGCGGGCCGCATGCGACTGCGACTGCGTGACGATCTCGATGCGTCGCCCGGTATCGTGCCTCGGGCCGACATGCGCGAACACCCCGTGGACGCAGGCCGCCATCGCCACGAGGGCCATCAGGGCCTTGAAGGGGTGGCGCGGGCTTGGGGTCGGGTGCATGAGGTCTCCTGGACGACGGTGAGGCGATGCATGCACGATAGGACGGCGCGCGGAGCGCTTCCAGGGGCAGGCGCCGAACGGCCGCAGGAGAACGACGGAACGAAGTTGGGCGCGACGGACCGTCGCCGGGCGCGCTGCGCGAGAATGCGTGATCGGCGTCTCGCGACGCCCGCAAACGATCCCGGAGACCGCATGACCGACACGCCGCTGAAGAAGTCCGAGAACAACCTGATCTGGGTCGACATGGAGATGACCGGCCTGTTTCCCGACACCGATCGCATCATCGAGGTGGCCATCGTCATCACCGACCCGATGCTCACCGTGCGCGTCGAGGGCCCGGTGTTCGCCATCCACCAGAGCGACGCCACGCTCGACGGCATGGACGCGTGGAACAAGAACACGCACGGCCGCAGCGGCCTGATCGAGCGCGTGAAGGCCTCCACCGTCAGCGAAGAGCAGGCCCAGGCCGAGCTGATCGAATGGATGGGCCAGTACGTGCCCAAGGGCAAGAGCCCGATGTGCGGCAATTCCATCTGCCAGGACCGTCGCTTCATGGCCCGCACCATGCCCAAGCTGGAACAGTTCTTCCACTACCGCAACCTGGACGTGAGCACCCTCAAGGAACTCGCCAAGCGCTGGAAGCCGTCGGCGCTCGAGGGGCTGAAGAAGGCCGGTGCGCACACCGCGCTGGCCGACATCCAGGAGTCCATCGACGAGCTGGTGCACTACCGGACGACATTGTTGAATGTCTGAGATCCTGCCGCGAGCTCGCCGATGGAGCTTCGCTGGCGGCGTCTTCGCGGGTCGACGGTTGCGTGCTGCAGCCTCGGCTGGCGGCGGCGGTGGGGCCGTGCACCGAAGTGGCGGTTGGGACAAATGCTTCTCCCCCCTTTTTTAGTTGGCCTTGGCATCGACGAGGCCATCGAGGCCGCGTCAATGCCCGCGGCCGGCGTCGACACGGGCCGACCGGCCTGACGCGAAATTCGCCTCGCCGTGCCGCCCGTTCGATCGAAGGACGAAAGGGAAGTTTGAACGCCCGCGGCACTTTGTGTAGAGGGTCGATTCGTGACAGTCGTCACTCGCGAAAACCAGCGCCTGAGCGTGGCCGGTCGTTCGCGTCAAGCCCGCCGCCCCACCAATCAGTTGGCCGCGGGCATCGACGCGGCCTCGATGGCCCGACGATGCCAAGACCCACTAAAAAGGCGGGAAAGGAAATTTGTCCCAACGACCTGGGTGACGCCGCCCTCGCCAACCGAGGTGCCCGCAAGCAACTCACAACACCAACACGCTGCCAGCCGAGGCTCACCTCATCGCCCCCAGCCGCGATCTCATCTGCCGCCGCACCAGCACCACGCTGACCACCGCCTGCATCACCACGCTGGCCACCGACAGGTGCCACACGTCCAACGACTGGAAGCCGGCGCGTTGGTGCAAGCACAACGCGGGCAGCAGGAACGTGAACAGGCGCGTCATCGAGCTCGCGAGTACAGGCAGCGTGTTGCCCATCGCCTGGAACATGCCCGAGCAGGCGAACACGATGCCCATGCCGAAGAAGTTCCACGACAGGATCCTCAGGATGGTGGCGCCGTCCGCCATCGCCTGCGGATCGCTGGTGAACCACGCGACGGGCACGTCGGCCCAGCGCTGGCACGCCGCGATGATGCCGGCCATGATCACCAGCTCGAGCGCCAGCGACTGCTTGAGCGTGTCGGCCACCCGCTCGGGTCGGCGTCCGCCGAAGTTCTGGCCCGCCACCGCGGGGATCGCGAAGGAGATGGCCATCGCCGGCATCATCAGCGCCTGCATCACGCGGCCGGCGATGCCGAAGCCGGCCTGCGCGCTGGCGCCGAAGTTGCGGATCAACGCGTAGATGGCCGAGTTCAGCAGCACCATGATCACGAACTCGCCGCCCGCGGGCAGGCCCACGTGCAGCATGCGCCCGAGGATCTCGCGCTCCGGCCGCGCGAGGCCGCGCGACGGCGTGACGACGTCGCCGATGCGCCGCACGTAGCCCGGCAGGATCAGCACGCCCGCCGCCACCGACAGGCTGGTGGCCAGCCCGGCGCCCGCCACGCCCAGCGGATGGTGCGTGCCCCAGCCCGCGATCAACACGGGAGCCAGCACGATGTTGAGCGCCACGGTGGCCATCTGCACCACCATGCCGGGCTGCACGATGCCCGCGCCGCGCAGCACCGAGCCGCCCACGGCCAGCACGAACTGCAGCGCGAAGCCGGGCAACGACCAGCGGATGAACGTGATGCCCGACTGCGCGATGTCCGGGTCGGCCGACACGCCACGCATGTAGGCGGGCGCGGCGGCGATGCCCGGCAGCAGCGTGGCCGCCATGCACGCCAGCCCCAGCAACATCGACTGCTCGAACACGCGGCTGGCGCGCGCCTTGTCCTTGGCGCCGAGCGCATGGGCCACCAGCGACACGGTGCCCACGCCCAGCACCTGCGTCAGCGCGATCACCAGCAGCGTGACGTTGCCCGCCGCCGCCACGCCGGCGACGGCCTGCTTGCCGAGGCCCGACACGAAGTAAAGGTCGACCATGAGATACAGCGTCTGCACCAGCATGCCGACGGTGATGGGCAGCGCCATCGCCACCAGGTGGCCGCGGATGGAGCCCTGGGTGAGGTCACGCATCGTTCGTCTCCCCGGTGCGGCTGGCGGCCACCTTCGGCAGGACGCGCGGCGGCCGGTTCGAGCGCCGCGCCGGCCGCTTGCGCGCGTCCGAGCGCAGCGCCTGCAGCAGCGCGCGCACCTCGTCGTCGGGCTCGAGCGGCAGCTTGCGGTACTCGCTGCAATCGCTCTTGCGCGTCATCAGCCGGTGGTCGATCAACTCGCGCCGCAGCGTCACGTGGTCGCCGTACAGGTGCCAGCCCTTGAGGATGTGGTTGACCTCCGCCTCGGTGTAGACGCGGCGCGCATCGAAGCGCGTCCACAGCACCCACATGGCCAGTGTCTGCACGGAGAGCTTGAGCGGCCAGCACTCGAGGCGGCCGGCGGCGTCGAAGTGTTCCAGCGCCTTCTTCGCGTGCGCGGACAGGGGTGCGGGCGCGGGCACTGGCACGGGCGCGTCTTCCACGATGACGGGCGCATCGAACCACGCATCGATGGGGGCGACCTCGGCCGCCGCGGGAAGCGTGGCGGCCTGCAGCACCTGCAGGTTGCGATGGCCCGCGCCGCGCGCCAGCAGGTTCATCATCTCCACGTGGCCGGGCAGCTTGCCGTGGGTGGCGAGGTGGTCGTCGAGCGCGCGCTCCAGCAGGCGGGCGAGCGCGGACAGGTCGGGGGCCGAATACGGCAGGGCAGTTCGAGTCATGGCAATGGCCTCACGTCAGGCGTGTGCTCGATGAAGCCGCGAGGGACGCGGCGCCGGGGGTTGCCCTTGCCGGAATCGAGCTCACGCCAAGGTGAGTCAAGCCCGAACTGGAAAAGCGTCTCGCTTCCGGGGGAAGCGATGGAGTGACGCGGCAGGTTTAGCGACGCTGGGGGGTGCCAGCGCGGCAACGCCTGGGTGAACTGCCGACCGGCATGTAGTCTAGCAAAATTGGCAGGCGCCAGATCTTGCCGCGCAACGCCGAGCGCATCGTCTTCGACGACCAGCGCTGTGGCCGATGTCCGCTCGCGGCCCGCTTTCACGTACTACCCGTTGACCGTCTTCTTTTGGAGGAAGCAGAGATGATTCAACGTTCGACATTGGCCGCCTGCGCGGTATTGGCCGCCGCGCTCCACACAACGCCCGCCGTGGCGGACACCATCTACCTGACGGCGGGGATCGTCGGCAGCCCGTCATACGTCTACGGCATGGCGCCGGGCACCGGCGTCATCGACTCGGGAAGCCTGATCACCGACGGAACGTACCCGTTCACGGGCGCGATCACCGGCCTGGCCTACGGACACGGCGACGTCTTCGCGACCGCGGGAGCGGTCGGCAGCGCGTCCTATCTGTATGGCTTCGCGCCTGAGTCCGGGCTCGTCGATTCCTCGCGACTGCTCGTCGACGACGGTCGCGCCTTCACGGGCGCCACCACCGGCCTGGCCTATGGCAATGGCGAGCTCTACATGACCGCGGGCTCGGTTGGCGGCGCGTCCTATCTCTACGCCATCGATCCCTCCACCGGCCACACCACCTCGTCGCGCCCGATCGTCGACGGCGATCGCCTTTTCACGGGCGCCACCACGGGGCTGGCGTACGGCAACGGGGAACTCTACATGACCGCTGGCTCGGTGGGCAGCGCCACCTACCTCTACGGCATCGATCCGAAGACCGGCGATGTCGACTTCGCGCGAGCGATCAGCGCGGGCGGCACGCTCTTCACCGGCGCCGTGACGGGCCTGACCTTCGGCAACGGCGACCTGTACATCGCGGCCGGAGCGCTCGGCTCGGCCTACTACCTGTACGGCATCGATCCGGCCACCGGCCGGGGCAATTCCGAGAGCCTGGTCACCTACGACCACACCATCTTCGAAGGCAACATCACCGGGTTGGCTTACGTGACGTCGGCGGCGGCGGTGCCCGAGCCGGCGTCGCTGGCGCTGTTCGGGCTCGGACTGGTGCTGGTTGGCGTGACGAGGCGACGCGTCAGGTAGTAACGTCGTGCCTCAGGCCCGGATGCGGCCAGGAGGAAACGAACGCATGAAGACGGTATGGATCATCGATGGCGCGTACATGTTCAACGTGGGCAAGTCGCAGCCGTTCGACTACCTCAAGCTCAAGGACGAGATCGTTCGCCTGAACGGCGGCCCGATCTACGAGACCTACTTCCTCAACTCCACGCGCGACCCGTTGGCGGATCAGCAGAGCGCTTTCCATACCTGGCTGAAGTCGGCGCCGCCGCGCGGACCCAAGATGCGCGTGCAGCTCTACCCGCTCAAGGACATGCGCTGCCTGTGCCCGAAGTGCGGCGAACAGTTCGCGCGCGAGGTGCAGAAGGGCGTCGACGTGGCCATCGCCACGCTGTTGATCAAGTTGGCGGTGCAGGGCGTCTACGACCGGCTCATCCTGTCGGCCGGCGATGGCGACTTCGAGGATGCCATCTCGTACGTGAAGTCGGACCTCAAGAAAGAGGTCTGGATCAGCGGGCTGCACGCCAACCTGTCCAGCGACCTGCAGTCGTATGCGGACAACGTGGTGTGGGTCGACGAGCTCTATCCGGCCATCGCCAAGTAGCAGGCGCGACGAAGTCGCTACTCGCGTTCTTCCTTGAACGCCTCGCCGACGTCGCAGTACGGCTTCATCGACACCCGGGTCGAGCGCAGTTCGAAACGCCAGGTGGGACTGCCGGCCCGAGAGTCGACGTTCCTGATCAACTCATACGAGCGGAAGGTGACGGGACGCACATCGACGAAGCTGTCGCCGTGGTCGCGGTCGGCGACCACCAGTCCGAGCGGCCTGTGCGCGCCCTGGCGGACGAGGCGGAAGTCGTGCAGCACGCAGTCCGCGCCGCCGGAAGTGGTCAACTGATCCTGTTCCTTGTCGGCGTCGAAGAACGGCACGATCTCCCAGTGGCGGAGAAGGTCATCGAAGGGTTCCTTTCGTTGCGCCACGAACTCGCGAAGCCTGCCCCGCAGGTCGCCGTCGACCGCCGCAGTGGAATCAATGTGCCGGCCCGAAGCCCGGCACGACGTTGGCGCGTGCGCCGCCGGAGGCGGCTGCCCAGGCGTCGAGATGTCCCAGCGCGCCGCTGTTGTTGCGGCCCCAGCATTCGAGGTCGCCGCCGGCCAGCAACGCGCAGGCGTGCTGGTAGCCGGTGGTGATGGCCACGGCGTGATCGACGCCTTCGACGCGGAAGGGCGCGCCGCGGGTGGCGTCGTTCGCGACCCCCGCTTGGCCGTCGCCGTTCTCGCCCCAGCAGCGCACCTCGCCCGAGCGCAGCAGCGCACAGGTGAAATGGGTGCCGGCGCTGACGGCGATCGCGTCGGTGATGCGATCGCTGGCCGGCGGCGTGGCGTCGGGCTCGGCGCCGTCGACCGGTTGCGTCCAGCACTTCACGTGGCCGTCGCGCAGCAGCGCGCATTCGTGGAAGGTGCCGGCGCTGACGGCGACGGCGTTGCGGATGCCGTCGATGAACACGGGGCGGCGCCGGGTAGCGCTGTCGTCGGTCTCGCCGAACTTGCCTTGCGGCTCGCTGAGGTTGCCCCAGCATGCGACGCGGCCGTCGGACAGCGCGGCGCACGCGTGCGCGTCGCTGCCCGAGATCGACACGACGTGCGCCAGGCTGGCCACCGTCACGGCCGCCGCGCTGGGCTGGATGCCGCCATAGCCGAGCTGCCCCAGGTCGCCGTCGCCCCAGCAGCGCACGTCGCCGCCGTCGGTGAGCACGCAATGGCCCGACAGCGCCACGGCCTTGCCGGTGCCGACGATGGTGCGCGGCCGCCGGTCGGGCTTGTCCCAGCACGCGACGCTGCCGTCGCGACGCAGGCCGCAGTCGCCGGACACGGCGGTGACGTCGTCCAGCGGCAGCGCCGCGATGGACGGGTTCGCGGGATCGGCCGGCCAGGCGTCGCCGCCCCAGCAGGCCACGTGGCCCTGCGCGGTGGCGGCGCAGGTGTGGTCGGAGCCCGCGCTCACCGAGACGGCGCGCAGCCGCGTGGCGGCGTCCGCCGGACGGGCCGGGCCGCAGCCGGGAGTGAGCGGGACCGGCGAATAGAGACGTGCGATCTGCACGGGGCCCTTGTCGTGCCCGTTCTCGTCGATCCAGTGGCCGTCGTACGCCGATCCGGCGATCGCCCTGGCGCGCGGCGCGATGACCCAACGGCCGGCTGGTCGGCCCTCGCGCTGCACCTGCCAGCCGGTGGCCGACGGGGTGAGCGTGGCCTGCTGCTGATGGCGGTCGATGAACAACCCCGACTCGGGGCCAAGGCACACCTCGACCTGCAGCGAGTAATCCTTGTAGTGGCCCGCGACGCCGTAGAACCGGCCCTGCGGCTCGGCCGCGCGCGCGTTGCCGGCGACGCACACCAGCAGGCACAGGCAGAGGCACAGGCACCAGGCGAGCGACGACCGGAAGGCCGTCACGGGCGAAGGCGCGCGCGCCGCGAGGGACGGCGGCGCGCGCATCGTCTTACTTCGACGAGATGAGGTCGACCTCGAACACCAGCGTGGCGTTCGGCGGGATCGCGCCACCGGCGCCGCGGGTGCCGTAGCCGAGGTCGGCGGGGATCGTCAGCACGCGGGTGCCGCCGGCGGCCATGCCCTGCACGCCTTCGTCCCAGCCCTTGATGACCATGCCCTGGTCGAGGCCGAACACGAACGGATCGCCGCGATCCTTGCTGGAGTCGAACTTCTTGCCGCGGCCGTCGGGCGCCGTCGGGTCGGACAGCCAGCCGGTGTAGTGCACGGTGACCTGCTGGCCGGAGGTGGCGACGGGGCCGTCGCCGATCTTGGTGTCTTCGTATTGCAGGCCGGAGGGGGTGGTGGTCATGCTGGATTCGCTCTGGTTGAGTAGGCGGGACGACGCCGTCGGCGTCTCGGAGGTGGGCATCATGCCACCGACCGCGCGCATCCTGTCGGCCCAGGCCGGCACGGCGCGGGCGAGCCAGCGCGACGGCGTCTCGCACGGGTCGCTGCCGTCATGCAGCGCCGCGGGCAGGCCCAGCACGCGGGCGGCGCGACGCAGGGCAGCCACGGCGTCGACGTCGCTGCGCAGCGCGAGGGCGCGGGCGCCGGTCTGCTTGGACAGCTTCTGGCCGTCCTCGGCGTAGACCAGCGGCGTGTGCAGGTAGCGCGGGGTGGGGAGGCCCAGCGCGTGTTGCAGGTGGACCTGGCGCGCGGTGTTGTCGGCCAGGTCTTCGCCGCGCACGACGTCGGTGACGCCCTGGGCCGCGTCATCCACCACCACCGCCAGCTGGTAGGCCCACAGGCCGTCGGCGCGCTTGAGCACGAAGTCGCCCACGGTGCGCGTGACGTCCTGCTGCTGGTCGCCCAGCAACCGGTCGTGCCAGGGGATGACGACGTCGTCGCCCGCCGGCGTACGGGTGCGCAGGCGCCACGCGGGTGTGCGGGGGTCTGGCTCCGCAGGGGCCTGGCCCCGATCGTGGACCAAGCGGTCGATCGGGGTCAGGCCCCCGCGGGGCCAGGCCTCCGGGCAGCAGGTGCCCGGATACACCCGCTCCACGTGCGCGACATGCGGGACGCCCGCGCGCGCGAGCGCGGCGGCGATGTCGGAGCGCGAGCAGGTGCACGGGTAGGCCCAGCCGGCGTGCCTGAGCTGCGCCAACGCGGCCTCGTAGCGGTCGCCGCGGCGCGATTGCCAGGTGGGCGGCGCGTCGGGCACCAGGCCCAGCGACTGCAACTGCTCCAGGATGCCGGTGTCGGCGTCGCGCACGCAGCGCGGGGTGTCGACGTTCTCGATGCGCACCAGCCACTGGCCGCCGTGGGCGCGGGCGTCGAGCCAGCTGGCCAGCGCCGCCACCAGCGAGCCCGCATGCAGCAGGCCGGTGGGCGACGGCGCGAAGCGGCCGACGTAGCTCACTTGTCGGTTGGCGGACACGGCCCGCCGCGCAGCAGCAGCGCCGAGCGCGTGGTGGCGCTCTCGAGCTGCTGCAGCCACCATTGCAGCGCCAGGCCCTGCGGCGCCTTGTGCGGCTGCGGCGCGGCGGCGCTGCGCCAGCCGTAGGCCAGCGCCGGGGCGATGCGCTGGCGCAGCACCTCCTTGACCACCAGCCGGCCCGCGGCCACGTGCTCGCGCACCAGCACCTCGGGCAGGAAGCCCACGCCGAGGCCCCTCATCTGGGCCTCGAGCTTGGCCTGCATGCTGCTGACGGTGAGCACGTCCTGGCCGGGCTGGAGGTTGACGGTGAGTGGCGACATGCGCTGCGCGGAGTCGGCCACGGCCACGCCGCGATGCTGCTTCATCTGCGCGTCGGTGAGCGGGCCCGCTTCGGCGGCCAGCGGGTGGTGCGGCGCCATCACGTAGAGGAAGGGCGCCTCGCCGAGCGGCTTGATCTCGATGCCGGCCGGGGCCTGGGTGTCGGCCGGCAGCCCGATGGCCAGGTCGGCCGAGCCCAGCATCAGGGCCTCCACCGTGCCGGCCATGACCTCGGTGCGCAGGCGAAGGCGCGTGCCGGGGCCGGCGTTGTCGTGCAGCTCGGGCGGGCGCAACGCGTAGAACGCCTCGCACAGCTCGAACAGCGTCTGGCGCGAGACGACGGCGTCGGCGGCGATGGTGAGCTGCGTCTCCCAGCCGGTGGACACGCGGTGCACGCGGTTGGCCACGGCGTCCATCTCGGCCAGCAGCCGGCGGCCCTCGTTGAGAAGCTCGGTGCCCGCCGCGGTGAGCCGCGCCTGGCGCGAGCTGCGGTCGAACAGCAGCACGTCGAGCGCGTCTTCCAGCTGGCGCACGCTGTAGGTGAGCGCGGACGGCACCTTGCCCAGCTCGCGCGCGGCGGCGGCAAAGCTGCCGGTGCGGGCGATGATGTCCATCATCGTGAGCGCCTCGGGCGTGAGGGCGAAGCGGCGGTCGAGGGTCATCTGGCGATTGTCGGGCCTGCGGGCGGAACGCGTTCAGCGCGCCGCGGCCGATGCCGCGACCGGCGCATCGAGTCCGAGGAACTCGCGCACCGGCGCCACGCTGGCCTGCGCGTCCTCTTCCTGCGGCACGTGGCCCAGGCCGGGCAGCACCACCAGCCGGCTGCCGGCGATGTCCTGCTGGAAGTGTTGCGCGTTGACCGGCGGCACCAGGCGATCCTGCCCGCCCCACAGGATCAGCGTGGGCAGCTTCAGGGTGCGGATGCGCTGCGGCGCGAGGTCGGTGTCGATCTCCTGCATGCGGATGTTGAGCGCGCGCCGGTTGCCTTCGCGCAGGAGCAGCTCGTAGTACCGGTCGACCAGCGCCGTGGTGACGCGCGACGGATCGGCGAAGACGTCCTTGACGCTGTCCTCCACCAGCGCGCGCGGCGTGAGGTACTCCGCGACGCGGCTGAACACGGGGATGCGGGTCACCTGGAAGCCCAGGGGCATGTGCGTGGGCTCGAACACGTAGCCGGTGGCGTCGACGAGGATCAGCCTGTCGACCCGCGCGGGCGCCGCGGCCGCCACGCGCCAGGCCACCTCGCCGCCCAGCGAGTTGCCGCCGATGGCGAAGCGCCGCACATGCAGGGCGTCGAGGAAGTCGAGCGTGAAGCCGGCCAGGGTGTCGACGCGGTAGTCGTCGCGCGGGTACTGGCCGGTGAACGGCCCGGTAAGGCCGAAGCCGGGCAGGTCGAAGGTGATGACGCGCTTGCGGGCGCGCAGCTCGCCGGCCCAGCCCTGCCACGTGTGCAGGCTGGAGGCGGTGCCGTGCAGCAGCACCAGCGGCGTGGGGTCGGTCTTCGGGCCCTCGTCGCGGAAGTGCACGAACTGGCCCTTGACGTACATGAAGTCGGACGGCGGCGGCGCCCAGCGGGGCACGAGGCTGTCCACGCTGCGGTCGGGCGCATGCGTGAGCGACACCACCAGCGCCGTCAGCATCAGCAGGACCCCGATGGCTCGGACGATGGCCTGCATCAGCGCGGCTCCGTGGCGGGCGGACGCTCGGAGAGCGTCGTGGCCTGGGGCCGTTCGCAGCGCGGCAGGTCGCCGGGCGCCAGGTCGGCGGCGACGGTGCGGCGCTCGTCGAACACGAAACACTCGCCGCGCCAGCCCGGCGCCTGGCCCTGCGTGGCCTGGAAGTAGCCGAGGATGCCGCCTTCGAGCTGCAGGACGTCGGGCAGGCCGCGTTCGCGCATGTACAGCGTCGCCTTCTCGCAGCGGATGCCGCCCGTGCAGAAGCTGACCACGGTCTTGCCCTCGAGCTCAGCGCGGTGGGCGTCGAAGGCGGCGGGAAAGTCGGAGAACTTCGCGATGCGCCAGTCGTGCGTGCCCTCGAAGGTGCCGGCGTCCACCTCGAAGTCGTTGCGGGTGTCGAGCATGGCCACGGGGCGGCCGGCGTCGTCGTGGCCCTGCGCGAGCCAGCGCGCCAGCGTGGCGGGCGGCACCGACGCGGCCCGGCCCTGCTGCGGCTGGATGGTGGGGTGGTTCATGCGGATCAGCTCGTTCTTGATCTTCACCTTCAGGCGCTTGAACGGCATGGTGTCGGAGAAGCTGTCCTTGGTGGGCAGCCCGGCGAACGGCGGATCGGCGTGCAGCGCGTCGGCCACCCAGCCGCGCAGGGCGGATTCCTCGCCGGCCATGAACAGGTTGATGCCTTCGCGGGCGAGCAGGATCGTGCCCTTGACGCCGGCAGCATCGGCGCGTGCCTCGAGGCGGTCGCGCAGCGCGGGCAGGTGGTCGAGCTCGACGAAGCGGTAGGTGGAGATGTTGAGGAAGGACATCGGAAAGCGAAACGGTGGGCGCGGCCAGGGACGGCGCAGTCCGTATTTTGAGGCCTTCGCGCCTCGGGTGCGCGACAGCTACGAGCCGCCGTGCCCGCCCGTCGGCCTGGCCGTTCGACGGCCCGCCGTGCGCCGCGTGCAAGAGTCGGGTATCTTCTGCGTTTGTCCGGGCGATCCGCGGCCGGTGAGTTCGTCGCGCTCGTCGACGCATGGAGGGTGCCTGTGTTGCAAGATCGTCTGTCGGACTTCGGAAAGCGCCTTGCAGAGCGCCGGGCCGACATCCTGGCGAACTGGACGGCGAAGGTCGGCGCCGATCCCAAGCTGCTCACCGGCGCATCGTTGCCGCTGGCGCAGTTGCATGACCACCTCGCCGCGTTGCTGGAGGATTTCGAGACGCGGCTGGGCATCGTCGGCAGGGTGGCGCGGCAGGCGGCAGAAGACGCGCAGGCGGGCGACGCGGCCGCGCACGGCCTGCACCGGTGGCAGCAGGGCTTCGACCTGGCGGAGGTGGTGCGTGAACTCGGACGCCTCAACGAGACCGTCGTCGCCGAGATCGACCGCTGCGCCGCCGAGCCCTTGCTCGAAGGACACGACCTGTCCAGCGCGGTGCATCGCATCTGGGCCGCGATCTACAGCGTGGCCACCACCTCGAGCGTCGAGCAGTTCTTCAAGCTTCAGCAGATCGAGGCGGCCGGCCATGTCCAGGATCTGGAGCATGCGCTCGATTCGCTGCAGACTCTGGAGACGCAGCGCGCCTCCTTGTGGCAGCAGGCCGCGCACGACCTGCGCGGCAACCTGAGCGTCGTGAGCCTGGTGGCGGCGGGCCTGGCCACGCCGGTGGGCATGGCCGACAAGCGCGACCGCTTCCTGGCCTCGCTGGATCGCAACGTCCGGGCGCTGCACAGCCTGCTGGAAGATGTCACCAGCCTGGCACGGCTGCAAGGCGGCCAGGAGGTTCGCATCGTCGCCGTGGTGGACGTCGGCCGAATGATGCGCGACCTCATGGCGGCCATGGAAAGCCTGGCGCACGATCGCGGACTGTCCCTCATGCTGGAGGGCCCGGACGAGTTCCAGGTGCACGGCGACGCGGTCAAGGTCCGGCGCATCGTCAGCAACCTGCTGCTCAACGCGCTGCGCTATACGGTCAGGGGCGCCGTGACGCTTCGCTGGGGGCCCGATCCACGCGCCGATGCGCCGCGCTGGTTCGTCGAGGTGGAGGACACCGGACCGGGCTTCCAGCTCGGGCCGACCACGCCGCTCGCCGGCGCCATCGGCATCGCGTCCGGTCAGGCGCACGACCTGGCGCAGGCGGAGCTCGATGGTGCCGTGGTGCACGTCACCCAGGCGCAGGCGCCCGCGGTGACCGCGTCGGCGCAGGAAGTCGGCCGGCGGACAGGCGGCGAAGGCATCGGGCTGTCGATCGTCAAGCGCCTGTGCACGCTGCTGGACGCGACGATCGAGATCGACTCGCAGCCGCAGCGCGGCACGAAGTTCACGATCCTGCTGCCATTGAGCTACGACGCCTGACCAGCGAACCGCGGCGATGCCGCCGCCGCGGCGCCTAGCACAGCCGGACGCCCGAAAACCACGATCTGCGCGCCGGGTGACGGCCCCCGGCTCCCTACAATCGAGCCATGGCTTTCGTTCACCTGCGCACCCACACCGAGTTCTCCGTCGTCGACGGCACCCTGCGGATCGACGAGGTGGCGCCGGCGGCCAAGGCCGACGGGCAGGTGGCGCTGGGCGTCACCGACCTGTCCAACCTGTTCGGGGCCATCAAGTTCTACAAGGCGTGCCGGGGCAAGGGCGTCAAGCCCATCATCGGCGTCGACGTGTGGATGGACCCGCTGCCCGACGCCGCCGACCGCGTGCCCACGCGCCTGGCGCTGCTGGTGCAGGACAAGCAGGGCTACCTCAACCTGTCCGAGCTGCTGGGCCGCAGCTGGACGAAGAACGTGCAGCGCGCCCAGGCCTGGGTGCGCTGGGACTGGCTGCAAGAGCTGGGCGGCGGCCTCATCGCGCTGTCGGGCGCCGACATGGGCGCGGTGGGCCAGGCGTTGCTGGGCGGCGACGTCCCGCGGGCCGAGGCCGCGGCACGCGAGCTGGCGCGCATCTTCCCGGGCCGCTTCTACCTCGAGCTGCAGCGGGCCGGCCTGCCCACGCACGAGTCGCACGTGCGCGCCACGGTGCCGCTGGCCGCCCGGCTGCAGCTGCCTGTGGTGGCCACGCACCCGGTGCAGTTCCTCGAACCCGACGACTTCGACGCCCATGAGGCGCGCGTGTGCATCGCCGAAGGCGAGACGCTGTCCAACCCGCGTCGCGTCAAGCGCTTCACGCGCGAGCAGTACTTCAAGACCCAGGCGCAGATGGAGGCGCTGTTCGCCGACATCCCGTCGGCCATCGCCAACTCGGTGGAGATCGCGCGCCGCTGCAACCTCACGCTGGCCATGGGCAAGAACTACCTGCCCAACTTCCCCACGCCCATCCTGGAAGACGGCAGCGCCATGCCCATGGGCGACTACTTCCGCCAGCTGAGCTTCGACGGCCTGGAAGAACGCCTGCTGCACCTGTTCCCCGACCAGGCCAGGCGTGACGCGCGGCGGGCGGAGTACATGGAGCGCCTCGAGTTCGAGATCGTCACGATCCTGAACATGGGCTTCCCTGGCTACTTCCTGATCGTGTCCGACTTCATCCTGTGGGCCAAGACGCACGGTTGCCCCGTGGGCCCGGGCCGCGGATCCGGCGCCGGCTCGCTGGTGGCCTACGCGCTGAAGATCACCGACCTCGACCCGATCGAATACAAGCTGCTGTTCGAGCGCTTCCTGAACCCGGAACGCGTGTCGATGCCCGACTTCGACATCGACTTCTGCCAGGGCAACCGCGACCGCGTCATCGACTACGTCAAGGACAAGTACGGCCGCGACGCCGTCAGCCAGATCGCCACCTTCGGCACGATGGCCGCCAAGGCCGCGCTGCGCGACATCGGCCGCGTGCTGGGCATGGGCTACGGCCACGTCGACTCCATCGCCAAGCTCATCGTCGCGCCCCCGGGCAAGACGGTCACCCTGGCCAAGGTCCCCGCCGAGCCCGATCCGGGCCTCATCTACGCGCGCAAGGAGGCGCCGGAAATCGACCAGCGCGAGGCCGCCGAAGAAGAGGTGGCCGAGTTGCTGGCGCTGGCCACGCGCGTGGAAGGCATCGTGCGCAACATCGGCATGCATGCCGGCGGCGTGCTCATCGCGCCGGGCAAGATCACCGACTTCTGCCCGCTGTACCAGCAGCCCGGCAGCGACTCCGCCGTCAGCCAGTTCGACAAGGACGACGTGGAGGCCATCGGCCTGGTCAAGTTCGACTTCCTGGGCCTGGCCACGCTCACCATCCTCGAGCTCGCGAAGGACTTCATCCTCGCGCGCCGGCCTGAGCGCGCGGGCTTCACGTTCGAGTCGCTCACGCTCGACGACCCCAAGGTGTACCGGCTGTTCTCCGACGGTCTCACCGAGTCGGTGTTCCAGTTCGAATCACGCGGCATGCAGGGCATGCTGCGCGACGCCAAGCCCAGCCGCTTCGGCGACCTCATCGCGCTGGTGGCGCTGTATCGTCCGGGCCCGATGGACCTGATCCCGTCCTTCGTCGCGCGCAAGCACGGCAAGGAGGCGGTGGAGTACCCGCACCCGCTGGTAGAGCCCGTGCTGTCCGAGACCTACGGCATCATGGTCTACCAGGAACAGGTGATGCAGACGGCCCAGGTGCTGGGCGGCTACTCGCTGGGCGGCGCCGACATGCTGCGCCGCGCCATGGGCAAGAAGAAGGCCGAGGAGATGGCCGAGCATCGCGAGATCTTCCGCGATGGCGCCGCCAAGAAGAACATCGACGCCAGGCGGGCCGACGAGATCTTCAGCCTGATGGAAAAGTTCGCGGGCTACGGCTTCAACAAGTCGCACGCCGCGGCCTACGCGCTGCTGTCGTATCACACCGCATGGCTGAAGGCGCATTGCCCGGCGGAGTTCTACGCCGCGAACATGACCATCGAAATGGGCGACAGCGAGAAGCTGAAGGTGCTGCTCGCCGACGCCAGGCAGTTCGGCATCACGTTCACGCCGCCCGACATCAACATCTGCGTGCACCGCTTCGAGCCCGCGCCGGGCCGGGCCGGCGACAAGCTCATCCACTACGGCCTGGGCGCGATCAAGGGCACCGGCCAGGGCGCGGTGGAGGCCATCGTGGCGGCGCGTGAAGGACGCACCGAGCAGAGCGACGTGGCGCGCCCGTTCGCGAGCCTGTTCGACTTCGCCAAGCGGGTCGACCGCTCGCGCGTGAACAAGCGCGTGGTCGACGCACTGGTCAAGGCCGGAAGCTTCGACCTGCTGCATCCCGACCGCGCCTGCGCGCTGGCCAGCGTCGGGCTCGCGTTCGAATGGGCCGACGCCCAGGCGGCGCATGCACAGCAGTCGGGCCTGTTCGACTTCGGCGGCGCCGACGAACACGGCGCGTCCACGCAGGAGCCCGCGCTGGTGCAGGCCGAGCCGTGGAGCATCCGCGAGAAGCTCATGCTCGAGAAGACCGCCGTCGGCTTCTACCTGTCAGGGCACATGTTCGACCAGTACGAGCCCGAGGTGCGCAAGTTCTGCAAGCGCCGCATCGCCGACCTGATCGATTCGCGCGAGCCGCAGATCCTGTGCGGCATCGTCAGCGACCTGCGCGTCATCAACGGCCAGCGCGGGCGCGTGGCCATCTTCAAGGTGGACGACCGCTCGGAGGCCATCGAGGCGGTGGCCAACGAGGGCATCCTCGAAGCCAATCGCGACGCGCTGCGCGACGACGAGTTCGTGGTGGTGCAGGGCAAGGTGCAGCCCGACCGCTTCAGCGGCGGCCTGCGGCTCAATGTCACGCAGGTGTGGGACCTGGCGGCGGCGCGCGCGTGCTTCGGGCGCTACCTGTCGGTGCAGGTCAATGGCGACATCGTGCCGCTCACCGAGCTGGTCAAGCAGTGGCCGGCCCGGCGCACGAGCGACGAGCATGGCGACTCCCTGCACGGACTGGGCGTGCGCATCAAGGTCCGTACCGAGGGCGCGGCGGCCGAGCTGGATCTCGGCGATCAGGGCCGCTTCTGGCCCAGCGACGACGCGCTCGCGCGCTGGAAGCAGATCATGCCGGCGCAGCCGCCGCAGGTCGTCTACGACTGACTCGCCGCCCGCCGCCCGCCGCCCGCCGCCCGCCGTCTGCCGTCATCCTGCGCGCAGTCGC
>JBBQYL010000010.1:0-46859 GCA_038208735.1 Burkholderiales bacterium | reverse complement strand
GCCCCCTTGCGGGAATTGCCAGGAATGCGTTCGCAGACGCTTTCCCCAGAACACCTGGTTGCGCGAGTTGAGCAGCACAATGCCGACGTTGGGCCTGAAGCCCTCTCGGTCGAGCATAATCTGACCCCGATTCTTTAACTGCGCCCATTATTGCACCGGCGGTACCTGAAACACGAGTTCGCGTTTTTCCGCATGAGGCTGGTGATTCCTCGATGACAACCCGGTAACCTTGCGTCCATGAAAGCCTCCCAGTTCTTTGTTTCCACGCTCAAGGAAGCCCCCGCCGACGCGGAAGTGGCCAGCCACAAGCTCATGACCCGCGCCGGGATGATCAAGAAGCTCGGCACGGGCATCTACAACTACATGCCCATGGGCCTGCGGGTGATCCGCAAGGTCGAGGCCATCATCCGCGAGGAGATGAATCGCGCCGGTGCCGTCGAGCTGACCATGCCGTTCGTCCAGCCGGCGGAGTTGTGGAACGAAAGCGGCCGTTTCGAGAAGATGGGCCCCGAACTGCTGCGCCTGAAGGATCGGCATGACCGCGACTTCGTCCTGCAGCCCACCTCGGAGGAGGCGATCACCGACATCGCGCGCCAGGAGCTGCGCAGCTACAAGCAGCTGCCGAAGAATTTCTACCAGATCCAGACCAAGTTCCGCGACGAGCGACGCCCGCGCTTCGGCATCATGCGCGGCCGCGAGTTCACGATGAAGGACGCCTACTCGTTCGACCGCGACGCGACCGCCGCCAAGGCCAGCTACGACGTGATGCGCGCGGCCTACCGCGCCATCTTCGACCGGTTCGGCCTCAGGTACCGCGCCGTCGCGGCCGACTCCGGCGCGATCGGGGGCGACCTGTCGGAAGAGTTCCAGGTGATCGCGGACACCGGCGAGGACGCACTGATCTACAGCACCGGCTCCGAGTACGCCGCCAACATCGAGCTGGCCGAGGCCGTCGCGCTCATCGCGACGCGCGGCGCGCCCACGGGCGCGCTCGCCAAGACGCCCACGCCGGGCAAGAGCACCTGCGCCGACGTGGCCGCGCTGCTGGGCCTGACGCTGGCCGCCACCGTGAAGTCGCTGGTGCTGGCCACCGACGAGCTCGACGGCAAGGGCGAGGTCAAGAAGGCCACGGTGTGGCTGCTGCTGCTGCGCGGCGATCACGACATGAACGAGGTCAAGGTGAGCAAGATCGCCGGCCTGAAGGACGGCTTCCGCTTCGCCACCGTCGCCGAGATCGACGAGCACTTCGGCTGCAAGCCCGGCTACCTGGGCCCCATCGGCCTGAAGAGGCCCGTCAAGGTCATCGCCGACCGCACCGTCGCCAACATGAGCGACTTCGTCTGCGGCGCCAACGAGCCCGACTTCCACTACACCGGCGCGAACTGGGTGCGCGACCTGCCCGAGCCCGATGTCGTGGCCGACATCCGCAACGTCGTCGCCGGCGACCCGTCGCCCGACGGCCAGGGCGTGCTCGCCATCGACCGCGGCATCGAGGTGGGCCACGTGTTCGTGCTGGGCACCAAGTACTCGAAGGCGATGAACGCCACCTTCCTCGACGAGACGGGCAAGCCCCAGCCGTTCGAGATGGGCTGCTACGGCATCGGCGTCACCCGCATCGCGGCCGCCGCCATCGAGCAGAACCACGACGCGCGCGGCATCATCTGGCCGGTGGCGCTGGCCCCGTTCACGGTGGTGCTGTGCCCCATCGGCTACGACCGCAGCGCCGAGGTGAAGGCCGCCGCCGACAAGCTGCACGACGAGCTGTCGGCCGTGGGCGTGGACGTGCTGCTGGACGACCGCGGCGAACGCCCGGGCGCGATGTTCGCCGACTGGGAGCTGATCGGCGTGCCGCAGCGCGTGGTCATCTCCGACCGCGGCCTCAAGGAAGGCCAGCTCGAGGTGCAGGGCCGTCGCGAAGAGAAGGCGAGCACCGTGGCGCTGGGCGATATCGTCGCCGACCTGCGAGCCCGCCTGGCGGCATGATCTTGTCGTGGCTGCGGCGCTGGGCCGTGTCCGGCCTGGTCGCCGGCGCGGCCGCGCTCGGCTGGGCGCCGGCCGCGCAGGCCGGCGCCCAGATCGAGGAGCCGCTGGCCGACTCCGTGCGCACCGCGCTGAGCGCCGCCATCGCCCAGAGCGCGCCGCCGCCCGAGCTGCGCTTCGACAACATCGACCAGCGTCTGGCCTACCTGCGCTGGCTGGGCGCCATGAGCGAGCGCCTCAAGAAGAACAAGAGCGAGGGCCACGAGCGCATCGAGTTCCTGCAGACCGTCTGGTACGAGAGCCGGCGCGCCGGCCTCGAGCCCGCGCTGGTGCTGGGCCTGGTGCAGGTGGAGAGCGGATTCCGCAAGTACGCCATCAGCAGCGTGGGCGCGCGCGGCTACATGCAGGTGATGCCGTTCTGGTCGCGCCAGATCGGCGACGGCGACGCGGCCCGGCTGTTCGTGATGCAGCTCAACCTGCGCTTCGGCTGCGTGATCCTGCGCCACTACCTCGACGTGGAGAAGGGCGACCTGTTCATGGCGCTGGGCCGCTACAACGGCAGCCGCGGGCAGGCGGCGTATCCCGACATGGTGATGGGCTCGCGCAAGCGGTGGGAGTGGGCCGACCCGAGGGCGGCAACCTCGGCCGCGTTGCGCTGAATCGAGGGGTCTGGCTCCGTTCGGGGCCAGACCCCTGTCTTTACTACAGGCCGTTCCAGCGCCGCGGCGCGGCGCCGTCCACGCCCAGCATCTCGATGACGCGTTCCACCGTGTCGTCCACCATCTCGGCGATGGTCTGCGGCTTGTTGTAGAACGCCGGCAGCGGCGGGAACACGACTCCGCCCATCTCGGTGACGGCGGTCATGTTGCGCAGGTGGGCCAGGTTGAACGGGGTCTCGCGCACCATCAGCACCAGCCGGCGGCGTTCCTTGAGCATGACGTCGGCCGCGCGAGTGAGCAGGTTGTCGCCGAAGCCGTGGGCGATGGCGGCCAGCGACTTCATGGTGCAGGGCGCCACCACCATCGCCCGGGCGCCGAAGCTGCCGCTGGCGATGCAGGCGCCGATGTCGCCCACGGGCCAGGCGTGCGTGGCCCTGGCCACCAGCGCGTCGCGCGACAGCCCCAGCTCGTGGTGCACGTTGATGACGCCCGAGGGCGTGACGACCAGGTGGGTCTCGGCGCCCAGCTCGCCCAGGCGCTCCAGCAGCCGCACGCCGTACGCGGCGCCCGACGCGCCGGTGATGCCGACGATGACCTGGGGCAAGGAACTCAAGCGGCCAGCAGCGGCTGCAGCTCGCCCGCCTCGTACATCTCAATGAGGATGTCCGAGCCGCCGACGAACTCGCCGTTGACGTACAACTGCGGGATGGTGGGCCAGTTGGCGTAGTCCTTGATGCCCTGGCGCACTTCGCCGTCCTCGAGCACGTTGACCGTCTTCAGCTGGATGACGCCGCAGGCCTTCAGGATCTGGATGGCGCGGCCGGAGAAGCCGCACTGCGGGAATTGGGCGGTTCCCTTCATGAACAACACGACCTTGTTGTTCTTGACGAGTTCATCGATGCGTTGCTGGACGTCGGACATGGCGGTGCAATTCTGGGAAGGCGCACGCGGCGCGGATCCTCCGTTTATAAGCCAAACGGCAAGGTTGCGCAGCGCAAAGGCTTAGAACGAATAGCGGACGTTGACGGCCATCAGGGGCGCCCAGCGCAGCTGGCTGGTGACGTCGTCCAGGCTGTTGGCGCTGCTGAACAGCCCGCGGCCGTGGTTCTGCTCCGCCAGGCCGAAGTCGGCGTTGAGGCTCAGCTGGCTATTGAACAAAAGGTGGCTGTAGCCCAGGCCGATGTACGGCAGGTTTTGCTGCGAATCGGGACGGGCCTCGTAGAGCGTCATGGGCTGGGCCAGTCCGACGACGCCGGTGCTGGCGCGAAAGCCCCCCACCAGGCTGCCGAGGACGGGCCCCAGGGTGCTCTGGCTGGGATCGAAGAAGTAGTAGTCGCCGAAGAGGCGGATGGCATTGGCCGGCGCGCGGAAGTTTGTGAGCGCATACTCGGCCGTTGCGTGGTTGCCGTACGAGCTTTCCTGTGCCTTGAGCGTCAATCCCTCCGCCTGGACACCCAACGCCGATGCCACCAGCGACGCCATGGCGGCGGCCTGGAGGGTGGGGCGCATGATGCGCCGGGTGGATTTCGAATGTCCCATGGTCGGCTCCCGAATCGCCCCGCAGGGCCAAAAAAACCAGACTCCAGAAAATCGATGCTACGCCTGTTGTCGTGTTGGGTATATCGGCAAACAGCAGGCCTTTTCGTGACTGATTACCTCCTGTGACCTTCTACGGACGTGGTCACGATAGCGCGCGAAAGACGCTTGCGTGCGACGACACTTCGAGTGCATAAAGCCCCTCCGGGTCTACAAAGGCAGGAGTCGCCCGCCGGTGCAGCGCGGCCGGCCTCCGATGTCGGCGCAAGTGTGCACCGTGCCGAATCCGGCGTTCGCCAGGATGGCAGCCACCGCCGCCGCCTGCTCCCAGCCGTGCTCGAACAGCAGCCATCCGCCCGCGCGCAGGTGGCTCCGGGCGCCGGCCACGATGCGCTCGATGTCGCCCAGGCCCTGGCCGTCGGACACCAGCGCCGACAACGGCTCGTGCCGCAGGTCGGCCAGGTGCGGATCGCCGTCGACGATGTAGGGCGGATTGCTCACCACGAGGTCGAACGCCGGCGCCCCGGGCTCCCCGGCCAGCGCCGCCCACCAGTCGCCTTGCGCGAAGCGAACGTCCAGCGCCAGGCGCGTCGCGTTGGCGCGCGCCACCGCCAGCGCCTGCGCGCTGCGCTCGCCCGCCCACACCTGCGCGCGGGGGCAGGCATTCTTCAGCGCCAGCGCGATGGCGCCGCTGCCGGTACCCAGGTCGAGCACGGCGGGCGCGGACGCTTCGCTCAATTCGCCCCGGAGCAGCGCGAGCGCCCACTCCACCAGCGTCTCGGTGTCGGGCCGCGGCACCAGCACGGCGGGGTTGACGGCCAGCACCAGCCCGTGGAACTCGCGTTCGCCCACCAGGTAGGCGAAAGGCTCGCCCGCCGCGCGGCGCGTGGCCAGCGCCTGGAACGCCGCGGCGTGGCCGTCGGACAGAGCGTCGTCGCCGTGCGCCAGCAGCCAGGCGCGCGACTGCCCCAGCACGTGGGCCAGCAGCAGGTGCGCGTCGAGCCGCTCGACGCCCAGCGCGCGGGCCGCCCGGAGCGCGGCGTCGACGATCGTGGCGGAGCTCACCCGCCCGACTCCAGCGCGGCCAGCTGCTCCTGTGCCCGGGCCGCGCGCAGCGCGCCCACCACCTCGGACAGGTCGCCCTCCATCACCGCGCCCAGCTTGTAGAGCGTGAGGTTGATGCGATGGTCGGTGAGCCGGCCCTGCGGGAAGTTGTAGGTGCGGATGCGGTCGGAGCTGTCGCCCGAGCCGATCAGGCTCTTGCGCTCGGCCGCGTCGCGCGCCTCGCGTTCCGCGCGCTCGCGTCCCTGCAGGCGCGCGAGCAGCACGCTCATGGCCTTGGCCTTGTTGCGGTGCTGCGAGCGGTCGTCCTGGCACTCGGCCACGATGCCGGTGGGCAGGTGGGTGATGCGCACCGCGCTGTCGGTCTTGTTGATGTGCTGGCCGCCGGCGCCGCTGGCGCGGAACGTGTCGATGCGCAGCTCCGACGGATTCAGCGTGACCTCCGCGGCCGCGTCCGGCTCGGCCAGCACGGCCACCGTGCAGGCGCTGGAGTGCACGCGGCCCTGCGTCTCGGTGGCCGGCACGCGCTGCACGCGGTGGCCGCCCGACTCGAAACGCAGCTGGCCGTAGACGCCCTCGGTGGCGGCGGCCAGTCCGCGCGCGGCGGACGGGTTCTCCAGCCGCACGACCACTTCCTTGAAGCCGCCCAGGTCGGACTGGCTCTCGCTCATGATCTCGCTGCGCCAGCCCTGGCGCTCGGCGTAGCGCAGGTACATCCGCAGCAGGTCGGCGGCGAACAGCGCCGACTCCTCGCCGCCGCTGCCGGCGCGGATCTCGACGAAGGCCGGGCGCTCGTCGTCGGGGTCGCGCGGCAGCAGCGTGGCCTGCAGCGCGGCGTCCAGTTGCTCGAGGTCGGCGTCGCAGGCGGCGAGCTCCTCGCGCGCCATGGCCACCATGTCGGCGTCGTCGTCGCCCGCGTCCAGCATCTCCTGCGCGGTGGCGCGGTCGGCCTCGCGCTGCGTGAAGCGGAGATAGAGCTCGACGATCTCCGAGGCCTCGGCCTGTTCGCGCGACAGCTCGCGGAACTTGTTCATGTCGTTGGTGGAGGCCGGGTCGGCCAGGCGCGCGTCGAGCTCCTGCAGGCGCATGCCGAGGCGGTCGAACTGGAGGCGGAGAGTGGCTTTCATGGGGACGATCCAACGGCAGGCGGGCGGGAAGCCGACCTCTGGGTCGGCCCGGCGGCGGGCGTCATCGGCGACGCCTCGACGGCTTGGCGTCGCTACAGCCCCGGATCGGCCGGATCGCGCGTGGACTGGCGCAGGAACAGCCGCGTGACGGCGTCGGTCAGGCGATGGCGCTGCTCGCCCTCGCTGGTGCGCAGCTCGGCCAGCGCGCCGTGCAGCATCTTCTGCGTGAGCCCGCGGCTCATGGCCTCGAGCACCGCGTCCACCGAGTCGCCCTTGGCCAGCGCCTTGCGGGCGCGCTGCAGCTCGGCGCTGCGCCAGTCGTCGGCCTGGCGGGTGAGGGCCTGGATGAGCGGCACGGTGGCGCGCTGGTCGAGCCAGTGCGAGAAGCCCAGCACGCCGGCGTCGATGATGGCCTCGGCCTGTTCCACCGCGGCCTGGCGCTTGGCGCCGGCGGTGCGAACGAGCTCGGACAGGTCGTCCACCGTGTACAGATAGACGTCGCGCTGCTGCGCCACCTCGGGCTCGATGTCGCGCGGCACGGCCAGGTCGACCATGAACATCGGGCGGCGCCTGCGGCTCTTGAGCGCGCGTTCGACGGCGCCCAGGCCGATGATGGGCAGCGTGCTGGCGGTGCACGACACGACGATGTCGAATTCGTGCAGCCGCGTGGGCACGTCGGCCAGCCGCATGGCCTGCGCGCCCAGGCGCACGGCCAGCTTCTCGCCGCGCTCCAGCGTGCGGTTGGCCACGGCCATCAGTTTGGGAGTGCGGGCCGCGAAATGCGTGGCCACGAGCTCGATCATCTCGCCGGCGCCCACGAACAGCACGCTCAGCGTGTCGAGGTCGCCGAACAGCTGGGTGGCCTGGCGCACGGCCGCGGCGGCCATGCTGATGGAATGCGCGCCGATCTCGGTGGAGGTGCGCACCTCCTTGGCCACGGAGAACGAGCGCTGGAACAACTGGTGCAGCGTGGTGCCCAGCGTGCCGGCGTGGCCGGCCTCGCGCACCGCCTGCTTCATCTGGCCCAGGATCTGCGGCTCGCCCAGCACCATGGAATCGAGGCCCGACGCCACCCGGAACACGTGGCGCGCGGCGTCGCGGTTCTCCAGCACGTAGCTGTGGTCGAGCAACTGGGCGCCGCTGACGCCGCCCTGCGCCGCCAGCCAGTCGGCCACGGGACGCACCAGCGAGCCGTCGTGCTCCGGCGCGGCCACGTAGAGCTCGGTGCGGTTGCAGGTGGACAGCAGCGCCACCTCGGGCGCGCCGATCACGCCGCCCCCGCTGACGGGACGCCCCACCTGCTGAACGAGGGCCTTCAGCGCGGGGGACAATTGCTCGAGCGGAAACGCGAAACGTCCGCGCAGGTCGATCGGCGCGGTCTGGTGGTTGAGGCCCAACGCGAACACAGACATGCCCGCATTATAAAATTACCCTGGCTTCAGTGGGGACCCCGGGTCTTCTGCCGCCTGCGCTGCGCCCCCTTCGCGGCGATTTCCCTGATCTCCATCAAACAAGACCGCCTTTGGACGCCCTCGACCTGTTCTGGCACCTCGCCAACTTCGTGCTGCCGGCCGTCGCCGTGGGCGCGCTCACGGCGGCGCTGTGCAAGGCGCTCTGGCGTCGCAGCCTGGCCCGCACGAGCTGGTTCACGCTCGCCTGGCAGGCCAGCGTGGCCGGGCTGGCAGTGCTGGTGGCGGGGCTGGTGATCACCGGACACGACGGCCGGATGGTGACGTGGGCGGCCCTCGTCGTCGTCTGCGCGGTCGTGCCCTGGTTGAAGGCGTCGAAATGAACGCTGACTCTCGATGACGCATCACGGCGCATGTCACGGCGGCGCCGTGCATCGAAGGCCATCCGCAATCGACTCCGTGCGCTTGCGCAGGTTCGACGGCGCCGACACCTGGCCGTTCCTGGACGACTGATACCTTGTTGCACCGGTGCGCCGGGGTATTCCCGCGTGCCGCCGCGTGACCGACTCCACGATTCCCTCCTGCCGTCGATACTTTGTTGCCGCATGGGCGCCTCGCTGCACCGCAGCAATCGAGATGCGTATCGGCGGGGTAAAGGAAAACCCGCAAAGTTTCGTGCATCAAAGTATCGGCATTCGCGCCCGCAGTACCACGCGGGGTTTGGCGGAATGCCGACACTGGCGCTCTGCCGGCTCAACCGGCACTTCACGAAAATACAGGAGACAAGATGACGCGCAATCCTTTTCCGGTGCTGGGCCTGGCTCTCGCCGTGTCTCTGGCCGTGTCCGCCCCGGCGGCGAACGCGACCGACATCGTCGTGGCCACCGTCAACAACGGCCACATGATCGAGATGCAGAAGCTCACGCACTTCTTCGAACAGGCCAATCCCGACATCCACGTGAAGTGGGTGACGCTGGAGGAGGGTGTGCTGCGCCAGCGCGCCACCACCGACATCGCCACGCAAGGCGGCCAGTTCGACGTGATGACCATCGGCATGCTCGAGACCCCCATCTGGGGCAAGAAGGGTTGGCTGCAGGAGATCAAGCCCGACGCCAGCTACGACGTCGACGACCTGCTGCCCGCCATCCGCAACGGCCTGTCGTCGGGCGGCAAGCTGTACGCCGCGCCGTTCTACGGCGAGAGCTCGATGCTGATGTACCGCAAGGACCTGGCCGACAAGGCCGGCGTGAAGTTCGCCGACCGTCCCACGTGGAACCAGGTGCGCGACGCCGCCGCCAAGATGAACGACCCGAAGAACGGCGTGTACGGCATCTGCCTGCGCGGCAAGCCGGGCTGGGGCGACAACATGGCCTTTCTCACCACCATGGTCAACGCGTTCGGCGGCCAGTGGTTCGACATGTCCTGGAAGCCGCAGCTCGAAAGCAAGCCGTGGCATGACGCCGTCACGTTCTATGTGGACATGCTGAAGAAGTCCGGCCCCCCGGGATCGTCCGCCAACAGCTTCAACGAGATCCTGGCGCTGTACAACGAAGGCAAGTGCGGCATGTGGGTGGACGCCACGATCGCGGCGTCATTCATCACCGATCCGAAGCAGAGCAAGGTGGCCGACAAGGTGGCCTTCGCGCAGGCGCCGTCGCAGGTCACGACCAAGGGCGCGAACTGGCTATGGGCGTGGGCGCTGGCGGTGCCGGCCAGCACGAAGAACGCGGTCGCGGCGCAGAAGTTCGTGAACTGGGCCACCTCGAAGCAGTACATCCAGCTGGTGGCCAAGGAAGAGGGCTGGGCCCACGTGCCCACCGGCACGCGCGCCTCCACCTACGCGAACCCGGAGTTCCAGAAGGCCGCCGTATTCGCCGCCGCCGAGAAGGCCGCGATAGACAGCGCCAACCCGCTGGACTCCACGCTGCCCAAGAGCCCGTACACGGGCGTGCAGTTCGCGACGATCCCCGAGTTCCAGTCGATCGGCGTGAACGTGGGCCAGCAGATGAGCGCGGCGCTGGCCGGCAAGGAGACCGTGGATGCGGCGCTGAAGGCTTCGCAGGTCGCGACCGATCGTGAGATGAAGAAGGCCGGGTACTACAAGTAACGGCCCCGGGTCCGGCCCCGCACGGGGCCAGACCCATGTCCCTCACGAAAGAAAGCCCGCCATGAAGTCCATCACGCGGCTGCTGCTCGTGCCTGCCGTCGGTTCGCTCTTCCTCTGGATGATCGTTCCGCTGGCGATGACCCTCTATTTCTCGGTCATCCACTACAACCTGATGGAGCCGGGCGCGCACGCGTTCGTCGGGCTCGAGAACTTCCGCTATTTCGTCACCGACCCGTCGTTCGGCACGGCGATCATCAACACCTTGCTGTTGCTGGGCAGCGTGATCCTCATCACGGTGGTGATGGGCATCCTGATCGCGCTGCTCGTGAACGAGCCCTTCCCGGGCCAGGGCATCGTGCGGGTGCTGCTGATCTCGCCGTTCTTCGTGATGCCCACCGTCAATGCGCTTCTGTGGAAGCACATGATGATGAATCCGATCTACGGCGTGCTGGCGCAGGTGTGGCGCGCGTTCGGGCTCACGCCCGTCGACTGGCTCAGCGACTGGCCGCTGCTGTCCGTCATCATCATGGTGGCCTGGCAGTGGCTGCCGTTCGCCATCCTCATCTTCATCACCTCGCTGCAGGGCATGAACCGCGAGCAGCTCGAGGCGGCGCGCATGGACGGCGCCACGTGGCTGCAGCAGTTCCGCTTTCTCGTGCTGCCGCACCTGGCGCGTTCGATCGCCGTGGTGGTGATGATCGAGATGATCTTCCTGCTGAGCGTGTTCGCCGAGATCTCGACGACCACGGCCGGCGGCCCGGGTGACGCCTCCACCAACATCGCCTACCTGATCTTCAAGCAGGCGCTGCTGGGCTTCGACGTGGGCGTGGCCTCGGCCGGCGCGTTGTTCGCGGTGCTGCTGGCCAACATCGCCGCGGCGTTCCTCATCCGCCTCGTCGGCAAGAACATGGACCGCTGATCATGGACTTCACTTCCGAAACCGGCATCAAGGTGGCGCTCGCGCTTCGCAGCATCGCGGCGTGGCTCGTGGCGCTGATCCTGTTCTTCCCCATCCTGTTCATGCTGGTGACGTCGTTCAAGACCGAGCTGCAGGCCATCGCGGTGCCGTCGATCTGGATCTTCACGCCCACGCTCGACAACTACACCCACGTGCAGGAGCGCAGCGACTACCTGCTGTACGCGAAGAACTCGCTTGTCACGAGCGTGGTCTCCACGCTGCTGGGCCTGCTCATCGCGGCGCCGGCGGCGTACTCGATGGCGTTCTTTCCCAGCAAGCGCACCAAGCAGATCCTGATGTGGATGCTGTCCACCAAGATGATGCCGGCGGTGGGCGCGCTGGTGCCCGTGTACGTGATCGCGCAGAGCCTGCACCTGCTGGACACCACCTTCGCGCTGGTGGTGATCTTCATGCTCGGCAACCTGCCGCTCATGGTGTGGATGCTGTACTCGCACTTCAAGGACATCCCGCCCGAGATCCTCGAAGCCGCGCGCATGGACGGCGCCTCGCTGCTGACCGAGTTCCGCCACGTGATCCTGCCGCTGGCCATGGGCGGCATCGCCTCCACCGGACTGCTGTGCCTGGTGCTGGCGTGGAACGAGGCGTTCTGGTCGCTCAATCTCACCGCCGCCAACGCGGGCACGCTGGCCGCGCTGATCGCGTCGTACTCCAGCCCCGAGGGCCTGTTCTGGTCGAAGCTGTCCGCGGCGTCGGTGCTGGCCATCGCACCCATCGTGGTGTTCGGCTGGTTCAGCCAGAAGCAACTCGTCCAAGGCCTCACCTTCGGTGCGGTCAAGTAAAGAGAGAAGGAGAGAGACATGCCATTCCTGGAACTCAAGGGCGTCGAGAAGCAGTTCGGCGAAGTCAAGACGATCAAGGGCATCGACCTGGCCATCGAACAGAAGCAGTTCACCGTGTTCGTGGGGCCTTCGGGCTGCGGCAAGTCGACGCTGCTGCGCCTCATCGCCGGACTCGAGACGCTCAACGCGGGCAGCATCCACCTGGACGGCCGCGACATCACGCGGCTGCCGTCGGCGCAACGCGACCTGGCGATGGTCTTCCAGAGCTACGCGCTGTACCCGCACATGACCGTGGCCGAGAACATGAGCTTCGCGCTGCGGCTGGCCAAGGCCGACCCCGCAGTGATCAAGAAGAAGGTCGACCGCGCCGCCGAGATCCTCAACCTCGGGCCCTACCTCAAGCGCCTGCCGCGCGAGATGTCGGGCGGCCAGCGCCAGCGCGTGGCCATCGGGCGCGCGATCGTGCGCGAGCCCAAGGTGTTCCTGTTCGACGAGCCGCTGTCCAACCTCGACGCCGCGCTGCGCGGCCAGACCCGCGTGGAGATCGCCAAGCTGCACCGCGAGCTGGGCGCCACCACCATCTACGTCACGCACGACCAGGTGGAGGCCATGACGCTGGCCGACCAGGTGGTAGTGCTGCGCGACGGCGCCATCGAGCAGGTGGGCTCGCCCCTGGCGTTGTACGACAAGCCGGCCAACCGCTTCGTGGCGCAGTTCATCGGCACGCCGCAGATGAACGTGGTGGAGCGCGCGGAGCTGCCGCCGGCCAGCGTGGCGGTGTCGAACGCGGCCTTCGTGGGCATCCGCCCGGAAGACCTGCGCCTGACGCCTGCCGGCCAGGGCCAGATCGTTGCCCAGGTCGAACTGGTCGAGGCACTGGGCGCCGAGACGCTCGTGTATCTCCACACGCCACGCGGCGCGCAGATCGTGCTGCGCCAGAACAGCCGTACCACGCTGGTGGCCGGCGACAACGTCGGTGTCGACGTGGAGCTGGGCCACCTGCACTGGTTCGACGAGGGCGGCAAGCTCATCGCGGCCGCTCAGTGAACTCCTCTCCTTCTCGCTGAAAAGAATCGCCATGACCTCGACGCCTCCCGAGCGCCTGCGCCTGCTGCACCTGGGCCTGGGCTCGTTCCATCGCGCGCACCAGGCGGTCTACATGCACCGCCTGATGCAATCGGGCGACACGCGCTGGCAGTGCGCCGGCGCGAACCTGCGCCCCGACATGGCCGACACCATCGCCGCGCTGCAGCGCCAGGGCGGCGCCTACACGCTGGAGACGGTGTCGCCGCACGGCGAGCGCGTGCTCGAGAAGATCACGTCGATCAGCGAGGTGATCGCGTACGAGCCCACGCTCGCGCGCGTGCTCGCGCTGGGCGCCGATCCGCTCACGCGCATCGTGTCGTTCACCGTCACCGAGGCCGGCTACGCGCTCGACCACCAGGGCGAGCTCGACCTCAAGCACCCCGAAGTGGTGAGCGACCTGGGCGGCACCACGATGCTCACCATCTACGGCGTGACCGCGGCCATCCTGCGCGCGCGCCGCGCCGCGAACGCGGGTGCGCTCACGTTCATGAACTGTGACAACCTGCGCCACAACGGCGACCATTTCCGCAAGAACCTGCGCGCCTTCATCGGCGCGTCCGGCGACGCGGCGCTGCTGGCCTGGATGGACGCGAACACCACCTGCCCCAACGCGATGGTCGACCGCATCACGCCGCGTCCCACGCCCGAGGTGATGGCGCGCATCCGCGCCCAGGCCGGCTGGGACGACCAGGCGCCGTTGATGGCCGAGTCGTTCATCCAGTGGGTGATCGAGGATCGATTCGCCAACGGCCGCCCGGAATGGGAACGCGTGGGCGTGGAGATGACCGACGACGTGCAGCCCTACGAGGAGGCCAAGATCCGCATCCTCAACGCGACGCACAGCGCCATCGCGTGGGCCGGCACGCTGCGCGGCATGACCTACATCCACGAGGGCACGCAGGACGCCACCATCCGCGGCATCGCCGCCGACTACGTCACCAACGACGTGATCCCGTGTCTCGCACCTCCCGGCGCGCCGGGTCCGGTCGACCTGCCGGCCTACCGCGACGTGGTGCTCGACCGCTTCGCCAACGACGCGATCGCCGACACCAACCAGCGCGTGGCCGCCGATGGCTTCGCCAAGATCCCGGGCTTCATCCTGCCCACCATCCGCGAGCGCCTGGCGCAGGGCGGCAGCATCGCCTCGGTGGCGCGCCTGCCGGCGCTGTTCCTCACCTTCCTGCAACGCTGGCACCAGGGGCGCCTGCCGTTCAAGTACCAGGACCAGGCGATGGTGCCGGAGCGCGCCCATGCCATCTGCGACGCCGTCGACCCGCTCGCCGAGTTCGTGGCCGACGCGTCGCTGTGGGGCGAGCTTGCCGGCAGCGAGGTGCTGAAGGACGCGATCGCCGCGGCGCGCATGGATCTCCATGGGCTGCTCGGCGATGCCGCGATGAGTTAATCTGGCTTCGAAGAACGCAAACGCCCGACGAGACAACGAGGCCGCCATGCACACGTCCCCCCGCGTCCGCGCGCCCGAGATCGAACACGATCACCTGCGCGATCCCGTTCTCGGCTACGACCCGCCGGAGGCGGGCGGATTCCTGCGCTGCCTGGCGCACGGCATCCCATCGCCGCTGATCCGCTGGCACCACCACGACGAGTACGAGCTGCACCTCATCATGGAGACCTCGGGCAAGGTCTTCGTGGGCGACTACATCGGCCACTTCCAGCCGGGCCACCTGGTGCTCACCGGCCCGCGCGTGCCGCACAACTGGATCACCACCGACGCGCCGGAGGGCGGCGTGGCGTTGCGCGACCGCGTGATCCAGTTCGCGCACGAGCCCATCGAGCAGGCCTGCGAGCTGTTTCCCGAGTTCAAGGAGATGCTTCCGCTGCTGGAGCAGGCGCGCTACGGCATCGAGTTCTTCGGCGTGTCCGAGATGGCGCTGGCGCACTTCGAGCGCGTGGCCTCCAGCCGCGGCCTCGCGCGCATCGCCGGCTTCTGCGAGTTCATGGGCATGCTGGCGCGCTGCAAGGACTTCCGCCTGCTCTCCAGCGTGCAACTGCAGTGCGCCGAGGACGACGAGTCGATGGCGCAGGTCAACGCGGTGGTCAGCTACATCAGCGAGCACTGCGGCGAGCCGCTGTCCATGGCCGAGGTGTGCGAGCGCTTCCGCATGCCCGAGAGCCGGTTCTCGCGTTTCTTCCGGCGCGCCACCGGCAACACGTTCACCGACTTCGTCAACCGCATGCGCATCAGCAAGGCCTGCCAGCTGCTGATGGAGACCGACCGCTACGTCACCACCATCTGCTACGAGGTCGGCTTCAACAACGTGGCCAACTTCAACCGTCGCTTCCTCGAGATCAAGGGCATGACGCCCACCGATTTCCGGCGCCAGTCGGCCTCGCGCTTCGGCTTGGCCGAGACGGGGACGCACTGACATGTACCTCGGCATCGACCTGGGTACCTCCGCGCTGAAGGCCCTGCTGCTGGCCGACGACGGCCACATCGTGGCGCAGCAGAGCGCGCCGCTCGAGGTGTCGCGCCCGCATCCGCAGTGGAGCGAGCAGTCGCCCGCCGACTGGTGGAGCGCGCTGGGCATCGCGCTGGGCGAGCTCGCGCGTGCGCACCCGGCCGCGATGCGCGCGGTGCGCGCGATCGGCCTGTCGGGACAGATGCACGGCGCGGTGCTGCTCGACGCGGCCGGCGAGGTGCTGCGCCCCGCCATCCTGTGGAACGACGGCCGCAGCGAGCCGCAGTGCGCCGAGCTCGCCGCGCGCGTGCCACGCCTGGGCCAGATCGCCGGCAACCTGGCGATGCCCGGCTTCACCGCTCCCAAGCTGCTGTGGGTGAAGGATCACCAGCCGCAGATCTTCGGCAGGATCGCGAAGGTGCTGCTGCCCAAGGACTGGCTGCGCCTGAAGCTGAGCGGCGAGTTCTTCACCGATTGCTCCGACGCGTCGGGCACGCTGTGGCTGGACGTGGGCGCGCGCGACTGGTCTGACGAGCTGCTCGCGGCTTGCGATCTCACGCGCGCGCAGATGCCCGCGCTGGTGGAGGGCAGCGCGCCTGCCGGCCGCCTGAAGGCCGACGTCGCCGAACGCTTCGGACTTCCCGTCGGCATCGTCATCGCGGGTGGGGGTGGCGACAACGCCGCCAGCGCCGTGGGCATGGGCGCCACCGCGCCGGGCGACGGGTTCGTGTCGCTGGGCACGTCGGGCGTCATCTTCCTGTGCAGCGACCGCTTCCTGCCCGCGCCCGAGTCGGCGGTGCACGCGTTCTGCCACGCGCTGCCCGGCGCCTGGCACCAGATGAGCGTGATGCTGTCGGCCGCGAGCGCGCTGCGCTGGGTCACGCAGCTCACCGACCGGCGCGACGAGGCCGAGCTGCTGGCCGAGGTGGAGGCGCTCGACGAGCGCGCTCTCGACCAGGCGCCGTTGTTCCTGCCTTACCTGGCGGGCGAGCGCACGCCGCACAACGACGCGCACGCGCAGGGCGTGCTGTTCGGGCTGACGCACGAGCACGGCGCCGCGGCGCTGGGCTACGCCGTCATCGAGGGCGTGGCGTTCGGGCTGCTGGATGGCTGGCACACGTTGGACGAGTCCACCCGCGCGCTGGCCGATTCGCTCGACATCGTAGGCGGCGGCGCGCGCAGCGCCACCTGGGCCCGGCTGCTGGCCACGCTGCTCGACCGGCCGCTCACCAAGCGCGACGGCGGCGAGGCCGGCGGCGCGCTGGGCGCGGCGCGTCTCGCGTGGCTGGCCGATGGCGGCGACCTGGCGACGGTGTGCGCCAAGCAGCCGGTGGTGGAGTCGTTCCAGCCGCAGCCGGCGCGCCGGGCGGCACTGATGGCGCGCTACGCGCGCTTCCGCAAGCTCTATCCGTTGCTGAAGGAAAGCTTCCGCGATCAGTAGACGGCGGCGGCGGGATGCGACAGCCACCACGCCGCGCCCATCACCACGCCAATGGTGACCACGACCACCAGCACGCTCATCGCGACGCGGCTCCAGGGGCAGTCGGTGTGGCTGCGGGTTTCCTGGAAGTCGAGCGTGCCACGCTTTCCCAACAGGCGCTCGCCCAGGAACTCGGCGGCGGCCGCGGCGGGGAAGATCAACAGGAACAGGGCAAACCACTGGCCGAAGCCGTTGGGCTGCAGTGGTGACCACTCGAGGTGGGTGAATCCGCAAAGGAGCAGGGAGAGGCCTGCATAGACAGCGAGCATCCGGACGATGGAATTCATGCCTGCGTGCTCCTTTCGAATCGAGCAGCACAGGATAAATCGGATCGGGGGCGAGGTGCTTGAATCCAGCCTGTCATCGGCGTCGAAATGCAGCTCGACAGGGCCGCGTTCGCGAGATTTCGCACGCGACCCTGGGGCAACTACCTACTTCTTGTCATCCTGCGACTTCGCGCAGGATGACGGGCAGGCGATCAGGCCGTGGCCAGCGAGTCCGTGGTCACCACCTCGGCGCGCAGCGAGTGCGGGTACGCGACGGTGACGTTGACGTCGATCAGCTGGCCCACCAGGCGGGCGCCATTCGGGCCGGCCGGGAAGTTGACGATGCGGTTGCACTCCGTGCGGCCCATCAGGTCGTCGGCGCTCTTGCGGCTGCGGCCTTCCACCAGGATCCGGTGCGTCTGGCCCACCATGGCCTCGGAAAAACGCAGCACGTTGGCCTCGAGCACCGCCTGCAGGTGCTGCAGGCGCTTCAGCTTCACGCTGGAGGCGGTCGGGTCGAGCAGGTTGGCGGCCGGCGTGCCGGGCCGCGGGCTGTAGATGAACGAGAACGAGGCGTCGAAGCCGACGTCGTCCACCAGCTTCATGAGCTTGTCGAAGTCCTCGTCCTCCTCGCCCGGGAAGCCGACGATGAAGTCGGTGGACAGGCGGATGTCGGGACGCACCGCGCGCAGCTTGCGGATGGTGCTCTTGTACTCGAGCGTCGTGTAGCCGCGCTTCATGGCCGACAGGATGCGGTCGGAGCCGTGCTGCACGGGCAGGTGCAGGTGGTTCACCAGCTTGGGCACGCGACCGTAGGCGTCGATCAGCCGCTGGCCGAATTCCTTCGGGTGGCTGGTGGTGAAGCGGATGCGCTCGATGCTGGGGAACTCGGCGATGGTCTCGAGCAGCAGCGCGAAGTCGGCGATCTCGCTGGTGTCGCCCATGGCGCCTCGGTAGGCGTTCACGTTCTGGCCCAGCAGCGTGATCTCCTTGAGACCCTGGTCGGCCAGGCCGGCCACCTCGGTGAGCACGTCGTCGAACGGGCGCGACACCTCTTCGCCGCGGGTGTACGGCACCACGCAGTAGGTGCAGTACTTGGAGCAACCCTCCATCACCGACACGAACGCGCTCGCGCCTTCGACGCGTGCGGGCGGCAGGTGGTCGAACTTCTCGATCTCGGGGAAACTGATGTCCACCTGCGCCTTGGAGGACGCGCGGCGGTCGGCGATCATCTTGGGCAGGCGGTGCAACGTCTGCGGGCCGAACACGAGGTCGACGTAGGGCGCGCGATCGATGATGGCCGCGCCTTCCTGGCTGGCCACGCAGCCGCCCACGCCGATGAGCACGCCCTTGGCCTTCAGGTGCTTGATGCGGCCGAGGTCGGAGAACATCTTCTCGGCAGCCTTCTCGCGCACCGAGCAGCTGTTGTACAGCACCAGGTCGGCCTGCTCGACGTCGTCCGTCTTCACGTAGCCGTCGGCGACGCGCAGCACGTCGGCCATCTTGTCCGAGTCGTACTCGTTCATCTGGCATCCGAACGTGCGGATGAAGACTTTCTTGCTCATGGCTTGGTCCAGGCCTGCGCGACCGGGTCGAACGTCCAGGCCGCGGCCTGGTCGGACGTGGCGGGCCACAGCCGGGCGATCTCGTTGCCGGTGAGGATCCAGACCTCGTAGACGTGGCCCTCGACGTCGGTGGTGTAGTCCACCGTGGCGGTGAAGCCGACGAGCTGCGCGCTCATCACCAGCAGGTTGTTCTGCCCGTGGATTCGGTAGCCCATGGCCATGTTCGTGGCCACGCCGTTCATCGTGATGGCCGGCGGCGCGCCGAACACGATCTTGCCGCGCAGGGCGCTCTGCGGGAAGCTGCGCGAGACCGACTGCCCGTCCGTGGCGGTGACGGCGGGCGTGGGGTTCGGATTGACGACGGTCGTGGTCTGCGCGGCGTGCGCGGACACGAGCGCGCCAAGGGACAGGGCGGCCAGGAGCTGGGCACAGCGGTTCATGGTTTAGATCCAGGGGCTGTGGAACGAAAAGGGCGCCCGGAAGGCGCCCACGAGAGAAGGTGATTGTAAGCGGCGCTCCCCACCCCGTCATCCTGCGCGCAGGATGACCGCTTGGTGGCGGCGTAAGCCGCCACCAACCAGCGCAGCGCAGCCGGGCGCATCGTGGCGAAGCTCCAGGCCTGGCGCAGCACGGTGGGCGACGACGATTCCTCGGGCACCAGCAGCAGGCGGGCGCGGCGCACGCGTTCGCCCAGCGCGGTGCTGCCGGTGAGCACGGTGAACGGCACGGCCAGCACCAGGGGCAGGCCCACGGGCATCATCCACAGCACGGCCGACGAGCCGGCCAGGCTCATGGCGCACGCGATGGCCACCACCACCAGGCTCACCGGCGCGAAGCGCTGGGCGGCCTCGCTCCAGCTGACGTCGTTGGCCTCGCGCGGGGGCGACTTCCATTCCAGCTTCCAGCCGGTCATCGCGCCCAACACGAACAGCGTGTGGGCCACCATGCGCAGCGGCGCCAGCAGCATGGCCAGCGCGGCCTCGAGGAACGCGCTCAGCACCAGCTTCGCGCCGCCGCCGAAGCGGCCGGTCTCGCTGCGCATGAACACCGCGGCCACGCCCAGCAAGCGCGGCAGCACCAGCATCGTCAGCGTGCCGGCCCACAGGCCCGGGATGCCGATGGCCAGCGTGCCTTCGGGCGTGAACAGCACGTTGCCGCCCACCAGCCACAGCAGCGCGCCCAGCACCACGTACAGCAGCCACAGCGGCGCCGACACGTAGGCCATCGCGCCCGTGGCCAGCATGCCACGGTGCACGGCGTGCAGGCCCGGCTCGGCGATCAGGCGGGCGTTCTGCAGGTTGCCCTGGCACCAGCGACGGTCGCGCTGCAGCTCGGCCAGCAGGTGCGGCGGCTGCTGCTCGTAGCTGCCGACGAGATCGGCCACCAGCCACACGTGGTAGCCGGCACGGCGCATCAGCGCGGCCTCGACGAAGTCGTGCGAGAGGATGTGGCCGGAGAACGCGCCGTTGCCCTGCAGCGGCGCCAGGCCGCAATGTTGCATGAACGGCTTGACTCGGATGATGGCGTTGTGGCCGAAGTAGTGCGCCTCGCCGAGTTGCCAGAACTGCATCCCTACGGTGAACAGGCTGCCCGTCACGCGGGCGGCGAACTGCTGGGCACGCGCGTGCAGCGTGGCGTGGCCCACCGCCTGCGGTGCGGTCTGCAGGATGCCGGCGGTGGGGTGCTTCTCCATCAGGCGCACCAGCGTCTGCAGGCAGTCGCCGCTCATCACGCTGTCGGCGTCCATCACCACCATGTACTTGTAGTTGGCGCCACAGCGGCGGCAGAAGTCGGCCACGTTGCCGGCCTTCTTCTTGGTGCGCACGCGGCGCACGCGGTAGAACACGTTGCCGCGGCCGGCGAACGAGTCGCGCAGGTCGGCGAACGCGGCGCGTTCCTCGGCGACCACGGCCTCGTCCTTGCTGTCGGACAGCACGAAGATGTCGAACGCGTGCAGCGCGCCGCCGCGCTCCAGCGAGGCGGCGGTGGCGCGCAGGCCGGCGAACACGGTGGCCACGTCCTCGTGGCAGATGGGCATGATCAGCGCGGTGCGGCCGTCGGCGGGCAGCGGGGCGTCGCCGGCATCGGCGGCCGAGATCGCGTGCTTGTCCCCCCGGACCAGCACGAAGAATCCCATCAGCGCCGTGAAGCAGCCGGCGGCCACCCACGCGAACAGCAGGGCGAACAGGCCGATCTGCAGTCCTTGCAGGATCGGATGCTGCAACTCGGTCTGGCCGCTGGCCAGCACCGTCGCGGCGAACGCGGTGGCCACCAGGACCAGCGCCAGCAGCACGCGGCGGCGCAGGCGCACGGCCTGTTCCCACGCGAGCGGCCTGGCGACGAGCGCGGCGGCCTCGGGCGTCACGTGCTTGTCGGCGCGACCGAGGATGCCGTTCCAGAAACCGCTCCAGGCGCGCGGCAGCATGGGGCTGCGCACGATGGCGGGCATGGTGGAAGCACGGGCAGAAGTTTTCATCGGGGGGGAATGACGTGTGTCCATGTTTCGCTCAGGATGTCGTTGCCATGCTGAAGAAAGGCGCGCAGTTCGACGGGTTGGTCGAGCTGGCGTTGCTTGAATCGGATCGCGACGCGCCACGTGCCGTTGACCTCGTTGCGGTAGCAGTTGGTCGACACGATGTCGACGTTGGCGGCGCCGGTGACGACGGCCTTCACGGCGGCGTCCGCGGGCAATGAAGCAAGCGCGGGGCCGGCGAAGTCGACGATCACCTGCTCCTCGCCCTTGCCCAGCGTGGCGAAGCTGCGGCCACTGCGCGACTGCGTGGCCCACGCGCCGGGCGGGTGCTGCTGCTCGTTGCCCTGCCAGCGCATGCGGTACGCGAAGTCCAGCGGCTGGCCGGCGGCGGGCAGCCTGGCGGGCACCCAGTAGGCGACGATGTTGTCGTTGGTCTCGTCGACGGTGTTCAGCTGCACCAGCTCCACGCGGCCCGCGCCCCAGTCGCCCACCGGCGTGATCCAGGCGCTCGGGCGCAGTTCGTAACGCGCCTCGTCGTCCTCGTAGCTCGTGTAGGCGCGGTCGCGCTGCATCAGGCCGAAGCCCTTCAGCGAGGGCATCGCGAACGACGTGGTGAGGATGCGCTTTGGGTTGCTCAGCGGGCGCCACAGCCATTCGCCGTTGCCCGTCTCCACCATCAGGCCGTCGGAGTCGTGCACCTCGGGGCGAAAGTCGCCCGGCTGCGGCTGGTTCTCGCCCGAGAAGAACATGCTGGTGAGGGGGGCGATGCCCAGCGTCGTGACATTCTTGCGCAGGTACAGGCGCGACTGCACGTCGACCACGGTGTCCTGGCCCGGCGTGACCACGAAGCGATAGACGCCGCTGACGCTCTTCGAGTCCAGCAGCGCGGTGATGGTCAGCGACGTCGCGTTGGCGGCCGGCTTCTCGAGCCAGAACTCGGTGAAGCGCGGGAACTCCTCGGCGCCGGCGCCCACGGTGTCGACGGCCAGGCCGCGGGCCGACAGGCCGTAGCGTTGATCCTTGCCCACCGCGCGGAAGTAGCTGGCGCCCTGGAACACGATCACCTCGTCCTTGTGGGCCGCGTTGTTGATGGGGAAGTGGACGCGCAGGCCCGAGTAGCCAGCAGGCGGGACGGACGGCGGCTTGTTGTGGCCGTAGTCGAAGTTGGCGGTGGTGGCGGGGATCTGGCGCGACGCGCCGTCGGCCGTCACCTCGTTGATCTTCACCGTCTCGGTGTTGACGAAGCCCGGGTGGAAGAACTGCACCTCGAACGGCAGGCTCTGGTCGCGCCACAGGGAGTGGTCGGGACGGAAGCGGATGTCGCGGTACTGGTCGTAGGTCAGCGCGTCGCTGGCGGCCGGGCTGGCGACCACTGGCTTCGGCTGGACGACGAAGGGCTTCTCGGCCAGTTGGCGGGCGCGCGCGCCGACGTCGTCAAACAGCGCCGCGCAGGCCTGCAGGCTCGTGAGCGCGAGGGTGGCGCAGACGAGCAGGGATGGCAGGGCTGCAGAGGAGAAAGGGCGCTTTCGACGGACCGGGATGTGCATGAATCGACGAGTTGAAAAGCAAGGTGTCTGCTCTCCATTCGCAATGCACGTGCCAACCTGAAAAACTCATATGAATCAATCACTTGCAAGGGGGTTCCCGAGCAAGCTGTCGAACGGCTGTCGGATTTCGCCGAAAAGCGTCGGGCTGCGGCGACGCGTGCGCCACACAATCGCCCAAGTGATTGATTTTTAAGGGATTTCTGTTGTCGCTATTCGGCGACAGGGCCGTCGGCCCTGAACAACCCGGGGGTCAGGCCGTGCTTCTGCATCAGCCGGTAGAACTCCGTCCGGTTGCGGTCGGCCAGGCGCGCGGCGTCGGCCACGTTGCCGTCGGTGATCTTCAGCAGGCCCACCAGGTAGTCGCGCTCGAAGCGCGTGCGCGCCTCGGTGTAGCTGAGCACCTCCATGCTGGGCACGCGCAGCGCGCGCTGCACGAGCGCCAGCGGCACCAGCGGCGTGGTGGCCAGCGCGGTCACCTGCTCGACCACGTTGTGGAGCTGGCGCACGTTGCCGGGCCAGGACGCCGTGGTCAGCGCCTTCATGGCGTCCGGCGCGAAGCCGTTCACCTTGCGGCCGTACTTCAGCGCCAGGCGCGAGAGGAAGTGGGCGGCCAGCAGCGGGAGGTCCTCGCGCCGCTCGGCCAGCGTGGGCAACGACAGCGACACCACGTTGAGCCGGTAGTAGAGATCCTTGCGGAAGCTGCCGTCGATGATGGCCAGGTCGAGGTCGCGGTGCGTGGCCGACAGGATGCGCACGTCGACCGGCACCGCGTGGCTGGCGCCCACCGGCCGCACCATGCGCTCCTGCAGCACGCGCAGCAGCTTCACCTGCAGCGCCACGGGCATGTCGCCGATCTCGTCGAGGAACAGCGTGCCGCCGTTGGCCGCCTGGAACAGGCCGGGATGGTTGGCCACCGCGCCGGTGAAGGCGCCCTTGACGTGGCCGAACAGCTCCGACTCGAGCAGGTTCTCGGGGATCGCGCCGCAGTTGACCGCGACGAACGGCCGCGCCGCGCGCGGGCTCGCGAGGTGGATCGCCTGCGCGATCAGCTCCTTGCCACTGCCGCTCTCGCCGCGGATCAGCACGCTGGCATCGGAGCCGGCCACCAGCTTGGCCTCGGACAGCAGCTCGGCCATCCGGTTCGAGCGGCTGACGATCGCGGCGCGCCAGGCCTCGCCGTCGGACGCACTCGCGGCGGCGCCCCGGCCGCCTTCCATCGCCAGCGCCTGGCCGATCGTGTCGAGCAGGGCCTTGCCGTCGAACGGCTTGGTCAGGTAGGTGTAGACGCCGCGCGACGTGGCCTCGACCGCGTCGGGGATCGTGCCGTGCGCGGTGAGCAGGATCACCGGCAGCGACGGGTGCTGCACGCGGATGGCGTCGAACAGCGCGAGGCCGTCCTTGCCCGGCAGCTGCACGTCGCTGAGCACCAGCTGCGGTCGCTCCATCGCGATCTTGACCAGCGCCTCCTCGGCCGAGGCGCACGCGGTCACGCGGTAGCCTGCGCCCGACAGCCGCATCGACAGCAGCCGCAGCAGGTCGGGATCGTCGTCGACGACGAGGATGTGGGCACCGCTGCTCATGGCGATCCTCAGGGCTTGGGCGACGACGCCGGCGCCGTCTGCCGCGTATTGAGGCTGCGCTCGATGGCCTTCAGCGCCTCCAGCTTGGCGTTGACGTCGTCGAGCTTGCGCTGGTTGTCGCGTTGCGCGTCGCGCACTTGCTGCGCGTTGCGCTCGGCGGCGTCCTCGGCGCGCTTCTGCTCGCCAAGGCGGTACGCCAGCAGGCGGGCCAGCGAGCGCCACGGGTCGGCCTGCGGCGCGTTGTTGTGCAGCACCTGGTCGATGACGCCTTGCGCGCGCGCGAGATCGCCCGGGTTGTGGGTCCGGCTCATCGCCAGCGCCTGGTCCATCTGCTGCTCGATCGTGGCGCCTTCGAGCGGGTGCGAGGCCTCGGCGGTGACGTCGGCGGTGTTGAGCGCGCTCAGGCGATCCTCGGTGGCCAGCAGGTGGCGCGCGGCCAGGTCCTGCGCCTCGCGCGGCGGGTCGCACACCACCACCGGCGGGGGCGGCGGCGGCGGGGGCGGGGGCGGGGCCGGCTTGGGCGTCACGCAGCCGGCCAGGCACAGCGCGGCCAGGGTGGCGACCACGCCGAGCGCCGCGCGTGTCGGCTTGGAGGGGACTTCAATCGGTGACATGGGGAAGCTCGATTCGAAAATGGGCGCCGGGCCCGTCGGGCAGCAGGTTCACGCTGCCGCCATGGGCCTGCACGTACTCGCGCACGATCGACAGCCCGATGCCGGTGCCGCGCACCGCGTCGACGGGTTGTACCTCGCCGCGGAAGAACGGCTCGAAGATGCGCTCGCGGTCGCCGGGCGCGACGCCCGGGCCTTGGTCCCGCAGGTCGATGCACACCTTGGAAGGCTGCGACGACAACGTGATGGTGAGGGTGCCGCCCACGGGGCTGAAGCGTATCGAATTGGACAACAGATTGCCCAGCGCCGCCGACAGCTTGTCCGCATCGACCGCCAGCACCGGCGCCTCGCCGTCCAGCTGGATGCTGAGTTGGCGGGCCTGCCACTGCAGCCGCTGCTCCTGCACCAGCGCATGAAGCAGGCCGCGCAGGTCGGTGTCGCTGCGGTCGAGCCGGCGCGCCTCGAAGGCCGCGGCGTTGAAGCGCAGAAGCGCCTCGATCTGGTTCTGCAGCGTGGCGGTGTTGTGGCCGAGGATGCGCGCGATCTCGCGCTGGTCGGCGGTCATCGGGCCGGCCACGCCATCCTCCAGCAGCGCCACGCCCTCGCGCAGCGCGGCCAGCGGCGTCTTCAGCTCGTGCGAGGTGTAGCGCAGGAAGCGCGCCTTGTCCTCGTCGAGCTCCTTCAGACGCAGGCGCAACCACTCCAGGCGACGGCCGAGCGAGCGCATGTCGCTGGGCCCGCGGATGTCCACCGGATGGTCGAGCCGGTTCTCGCCCAGGCCGGCGATGGCGCGCTCCAGGCGCTTGAGCGGGCGCGTCAGCCAGACGCCGAAGGCCAGGGCCAGCAAGGCCGCCAGCACGATCGCGCCCAGCACCTGCGTGCCCACCGACGCGCGGCCGGCCTCCAGTTGCGCCTGCAGCGCGGCGTTGCGCGCCTCGCCGCCGCGGCGCACGGCCTCCGCGATCTGGGCGTTGAGCCGGTCGAGTGCGCGGAACTGCGTGTCGAGCGCGTCCTCGCGTTGCTGCACGGAGGCCTTGGGCCAGCCCAGAACGTCCTTGATCGGCGGCACCTGCGCCAGCCATTGCTTCGGCAGCTCCGGTGGCAGCTCGTGGCGCCCCATCTCGCCCAGCAGCCGCGTGGCGTCGTCGGCCGACTGCGTGAAACCACGCAGCAGCGACGGGTCGTCCAGCACGATGTACTGGCGCGCGCTGCGCTCCATGGCCACGCGCAGCTCGACGAGCTGGCGCGCGTCCACGGTCAGCAGCGAGGCGGTCTCGGTGGCCGCCCGGCTCTGCGCCATCACCCGTTCGAGCGTGAACAGGCCGCCCAGCGAGGCGGCGGCGAGCAGGCCGGCGATCAGCAGGAAGGCGGCGAACAGGGTCTGCCGGAACGACAGGCGCAGGAGGTTGGACAAGCCGGTGCGTGCAAGAGGTGCGAAGAGCGCATTGTCACGCGAGCCGGCATTGCTCGATACTCGAGGGATTCGGCGAAAGCTTGGAAGGGTGCGCGAATGAAGATCCTGATCGTCGGCGCCGGGTCCACCGGCGGATATTTCGGCGCGCGCCTGATGCAGGCGGGGCGCGACGTGACGTTCCTCGTGCGTCCCGCGCGCGCGGCCGCGCTGCGCGAGACGGGCCTGCAGGTGCTGAGCCCGCTCGGCGACTTCTCCGTCACGCCGCGCCTGGTGCAGGCGGGCCGGATCGAGCAGCCCTACGACGTCGTGCTGGTGACGGTGAAGGCGTTCGGCCTGGCCGGCGCGATGGCCGACTTCGCGCCCGCCGTCGGCCCGCAGACGCTGATCCTGCCCGTCCTCAACGGCATGAAGCACATCGACGACCTGCAGGCGCGCTTCGGTGCCGAGCGGGTGGCGGGCGGCGTGTGCCGCGTGTCCACCACTCTCGACGAACAGGGCCGCATCGTGCACCTGTCGCCCCTGCACGAACTCGTCTACGGCGAACTCGATGGCCGCAACACGGCGCGCATCGAGGCGTTGCACGCGTTCATGAGCGACGCCGGATTCGACGCGCAGCTGAGCCCGCGCATCGCGCAAGGCCTGTGGGACAAGTGGATCCTGCTCGCCACGCTGGGCGGCATCTGCACGCTGGCGCGCAGCAACGTGGGCGAGATCGCGGCCACCGACGGCGGCGCCGAGTTCGTGCGCGCCTTCTTCGCCGAGGCCGTGGCCGTGGCCAGCGCGGCGGGCTTCGCGCCCAGCCCGGGCGCCGTCGACTTCATCCTGGGCGTGCTCACGGCGCCCGGCTCGCCGCTCACGTCGTCCATGTACCGCGACCTGGTGGGCGGCGAACGCGTGGAGTGCGACCAGATCCTGGGCGACCTGCGCGCGCGGGCGCGCCGCGCGAACGTGGCCACGCCGCTGGTGTCGGCCGCCTTCATCCAGCTCGACGCCTACCAGCGCCGGCGCGATCCTCGCTAGCCGCCACGGCCGCCACGGCTGCCCCGGCGCACGAAGCTCGTCTTGTTCGATGTCGGGATGGGGCTCGTGACCCTGGCCGTGTTGGGGGGCTCGACCCGGCGTTCGACCACGCGTATGAATTCGACCGGACGCCTCCGCGTTCTGGCTAAACTGCGTCGATGCCGAATTCCCGTCCGCCGCAGGGCCTGCCCTCCTATTCCACGGCCCACCTGGCTCGCCGGCTCGGGGTATCCGTGCCCACCGTCCAGCGCTGGGTCGACCTCGGGCACCTGAAGGCCTGGAAGACCGTGGGCGGCCATCGCCGCATCGACGCCGAGAGCGCCGAGGGCTTCATCCGCACGCAGATGCAGCAGCGCGGCGGCGCCGCGGCAGAGGCCGTGGCGCCGTTCTCGGTGCTCGTGGTGGACGACAGCGCCGACGACCGCGACCTGCTGTGCGCGCTGGTGGAGATCGCGGTGCCCGGCGCGCGCGTCATCGTGGCGCCCAACGGCTTCGATGCACTCATCGAGGTGGGCAAGGCGATGCCCGACCTGATCGTCGCCGACATCACGATGCCGCACATGGACGGCGTCGAGATGATCCGCCACCTGTCCACGCAGGGCGACTCGCGGCCGCCGGCCATCGTGGCGGTGTCGTCGCATTCGGCTGCGCACGTCGACAAGCTGGGCGGCCTGCCGGCCGGGGTCACGCTGCTGTCCAAGCCGGTCGACCCGGCGCGTTTCGTCGAGACGGTCAACGCGGCACTGGACGGGAGCTGACTGCCTGAAAGGCAGTCATCCTGCGCGCAGTCGCAGGATCCATCCCTTGAAAGGCGGTGACGCGCGGGTCAGGACGCCAGCGAGTCCACCAGCTTGGCCAGCTGAGAGGCCTGCGCGGGCTTCTGCAGGAAGCCATCGAAGCCGGCGCGGCCGGCCTCGTCGCCGGTCTTGGTCCAGTCCTGGCCGGTCAGGGCGATCAGCACCGCGCGTTCGCCCAGGCGCGAGCGGAATTCCTTGGCGGTGTCGAAGCCGTCCAGCATGGGCATCTGCAGGTCGATGAACGCGATGTCCGGCGTGAACTTCGAGGTCAGCTCGACCGCGCTCTCGCCGTCGTAGGCGACCTCGGTCTCGTGTCCCAGCAGCTTGAAGAAGGTCGCCAGGGTATCGGCGTTGTCGCGGGAGTCGTCGACGAAAAGGATCTTTGCCACGGGGTTGTCCTAGAGTTTCTTCGCCACGGTGACGCCCAGCAGGATGAACACGACCACCAGCCCGAGGAAGATGTAGAAGATCGTCTTGGCGACGACCGCGGCGCCCGCCGCGATGCCCGTGAAGCCCAGGAGGCCGGCCACGATGGCGATGATTGCGAAGATGAGTGCCCAGCGAAGCATGATGTGCGTTCCCGTTGGAATGTTTGGAGGGGATGGCGCTCATCTTCCGACGACCACGGTCGCGTGGGCCTAGGCGGGCAGCGCGACGCGTTGTGGGACAGCACCGACACGGTTCAGCGCTCCGCGCCGTCGCGGGCCTTCAGCGCGAGCGCTTCGTCGCGGTCGACAGCAACCGCTCGAGCGCCACCGGGTCCACCGGCTTGACCAGGTAGTGGTCGAAGCCGGCCCGCGCCGCGCGCTCCCGGTCGGCCGGCTGGCCGTAGCCGGTGAGGGCGATGAGCGTCGCGCCCGCGCCCGCGGGGCACGCGCGCAGGCGGCGCGCCAGCTCGTGGCCGTCCATGCGCGGCAGTCCGATGTCCAGCACGAATACGTCCGGCCGCGTGGCTTGCGCGCGCTCCAGCGCGATCACCGGGTCGCCCTCGGTCATCACCTCGTGGCCAGCGTCCTCCAGCAGCATCGACAGCATGTGCGCGGCATCCTCGTTGTCGTCGACGACGAGGATGCTGAGCGGCGTCGGTGCGGCCTCCGAGGCGACGGCGGAGGCCTGCGCGTCGTCGTCCGTCGCCTCGGCCAGTGGCAACCTGATCACGAACTCGCTGCCCTGGCTGGCGCCGGCGCTGGTGAACGTGAGTTCGCCGCCGTGCAGCTCCACCAGGCTGCGCGCGAGCGCCAGGCCGACGCCCAGCCCGCCCTGTGCCCGGTCGGCGCTGCGCTGGCCCTGCACGAACAGGTCGAAGATGCGTTCACGCAGCGCCGGCGCCACGCCCACGCCGTTGTCGCGCACGGCCAGACGCGCGTGGGTGGCGTCGCGCGCCAGCGCCACCTCGATCAGCCCGCCCTCGGGGGTGTACTTGACGGCGTTGTCCAGCAGGTTCGTGAGCACCTGCACCAAGCGCTTGCGGTCGCCAGGCACGCACACGGTCTCGTCTGGCACGGCGACGCGCAACGCGTGGCAGCGGCCCTCCGCCTGCGGCGTCACCTGCTCCACGGCGTGGGCCACGACGTCGCGCAGGTTTACGTCGCGGCGCTCGATCGACACGATCCCGCGCGTCACGCTCGAGGCGTCCAGCCGGGCGGCGTCCAGCCGGGCGGCGTCCGCGGGCTGCAGGTCCTCGCCGACACGGCCCGCCGGCACGAGATCCATGCCTTGCGCGTCCCACAGCCAGGCATGCGCGAAGGGCAGGTCGCCGGCGTTGTGGCCCAGTGCGGCCAGCGTCGCCTCGATGGGCGACCCGGCGGCTGCCTGCGCCGGCCGCAGCCGGCGCAGCGTCTCGGCGCGCCGGTCGGCCAGCACGGAGGCGGTGACCTCGAACACCGGCTGCAGGATGCCGGCGATGGCGCCCACGTCGTCGCGCAGGGCGCTGAACGTGAAGGTGAAGTACGCCTCCTCGTCGAAGCCGTGGCGGGTGAGCGGGATGTGCGTGCGGTCGACCCGCCAGATGCCATCCGTGTCGAGCACGTGGCGCATCCTGGGTCTATCAGCGGGTAGGTGTCGGGCCACGACTCGCGGTAGGCCTGGCCGAAGCCGCGCGGATGGCGCGGGCCGAGGATCATCGCGTAGCCGTCGTTGTAGATCTGGGGCTGCGCCGGCCATCAGAACAGGATGGCCGGCGTGGGCATGGCCAGCACCATCTCGGCATAGCCGCGCAGGGACTTCGGCCAGTCCTCGATCGGGCCCCGTGGCGTGCTCGACCAGTCGGTAGAGCGGAGCAGGGCGCTCGCATCGTTGGCGTCGGCGTCGGCGGTGTGCTTGGAGGACGGGCGGGCGGCGTCGGTCATACGCGGCTTGGCGGCTTGGCGGCTGGGTCACGGATGTTGTCCGCAACGGGGTCGGGGGCGTTCGGCGCGGTTTTTGGCGGGAAGCGTGCCGCCTTTGGCCGGGCCAGCCGCCGTCTCAATCGTCGCCGTGGCCCAGCAGCACCTCGTGGTGCGCGCATCCCGCCGGAATCATCGGAAAGCAGTTCTCTTCCGGCGCTACTTGCACGTCGAGAAAGAACGGGCCGTCCGACTCGAGGCATTCGCGCAGCGCGGCGTCGAGTTCGTCGCGTCGCTCCACGCGCCGCGCCTGCCAGCCGAACGCGCGGGCCAGCGCCACGAAGTCGGGCAGGGCCTCGGTGTAGCTGTGGCTGTAGCGGCCGCCGTGCACCATCTCCTGCCACTGCCGCACCATGCCCATGTAGCCGTTGTTCGACAGCACCACCTTCACCGGCGTGCGGTGCTGCGCGGCGGTCGACATCTCCTGGATGTTCATCAGGATCGACGCGTCGCCGCTGACGCACACCACCAGGTCGGACGGATGGGCGATCTGCGCGCCGATGGCCGCGGGCAGGCCGTAGCCCATCGTGCCGGCGCCACCCGAGGTCAGCCAGCGCCCCGGGCGCTCCGGGCGCAGGTGTTGCGCGGCCCACATCTGGTGCTGGCCCACGTCGGTGGAGACGATCGCGTCGCGGCCGGACAGCGCGCATTGCAGGCGCGTCATCAACGCCTGCGGCGCGATGCAGCGCGCGTCGTCGACGAAGGCCAGCGAGCGGCGATCCTGCCATTGCCCGATGCGCGTCCACCACGCGTCCAGATCATGGCAGCGCGAGCCGGGCAGGGCCAGTTCGTGGAGCAGTTCCGACAGCAGTTCGCCGCAGTCGCCCACCAGCGGCACGTCGGTGAGCACCACCTTGTTGATGGACGTGGGATCGATGTCGATGTGGATGAACTTCGCGGTGGGGCAGAAGCCGTCGACGCGGCCTGTGACCCGGTCGTCGAAGCGCGCGCCGACGCACACCACCAGGTCGGCGCCGTGCATGGCCAGGTTGGCCTCCAGCGTGCCGTGCATGCCCAGCATGCCCAGGAAGCGCGGGTGCGAGGCCGGCACCGCGCCCAGGCCCATCAGCGTGAGCGTGCAGGGCGCGCCGGTGACGTCCGCCAGCGCCGTGAAGGCCGCGCAGGCCGCCGGACCCGAGTTGACGAGGCCGCCACCGCCGTACAGCACGGGACGCTCGGCCGCGCGGATCAGGTCGGCGGCGCGGCGGATCGCGCTGAGGGGCCGCGACTTGGGCGGCTGCCAGTCGGCGCGCCCGCGGACGGTGGGCGCCGGCGCGTCGAACGCCCAGGTGGCCAGCTGCACGTCCTTCGGAAAGTCGATGAGCACGGGCCCGGGCCGTCCGCCGCGCGCGATGGACACGCACTTGCGCACGATGGCCGCCACGTCCTTCACGTCTCGCAGCTGGTGGTTCCATTTCGTCACCGGACGCGAGATGCCCATCGCGTCGCACTCCTGGAACGCGTCCGTGCCGATCGACGTGGTGGCCACCTGGCCGCTGATGCACAGGATCGGGACGGAGTCGCTGATCGCGTCGAGCAGCCCGGTGGTGGTGTTGCTCATGCCCGGTCCGGAGGTGACGAACACCACGCCCAGGCGGCCGCTGCTGCGCGCATAGCCCTGGGCCGCATGCACGGCGGCCTGCTCGTGGCGTACCAGCACGTGGCGGATGCGCGGCTCGCGGTGCAGCGAGTCGTACAGCGGCAGCACCGCACCGCCCGGATACCCGAACACCGTATCGATGCCCAGCTCCAGCAGTGTCTCCAGCAGCACGTCGGCGCCGTTGCGGGGGGTCGTGTCGGTGGGCTGTCTGGCGCGGGCGCGAGGCGTCGGAGCAAGGCCTGCGAGGTCGGGAAGGATCGCGTTCATGCACAAAGTTTGTTCCAGGTGCCGCAGAAATTGCTTTCTATATTTGCCTGGAATGATCGCTGCCGGAATAAACTGTGCTGTCAGAACGATGATTCGCAGAATGAACCTCGACCGCTTCGACATTGCCATCCTGGAAGCCCTCCAGCGTGACGCCCGCATGACGATGGCCGAGCTCGGCGCCGAGGTGGGCCTCACTGCGTCGCCCTGCTGGGCGCGAATCAAGCGCATGGAGGAGGCGGGCGTCATCGAGGGCTACTCCGTGCGCGTGAACGCGTTGGCGCTGGGCCTGGCCGACACCGTGATCGTGCATGTCACGCTCGACAGCCACTCCGACGAGGCGTTGATCGAGTTCGGCCGGGCGCTGGAGGCCATCCCCGAGGTGATGGAGGCCTTCCTGGTGTCGGGCGATTACGACTACTACGTACGCATCGCCGTGAGCGACACGCGAGACTACGAGCGGCTGCTGCGGGAGCGGCTGTACAAGATCCCGGGCATCCGGCACAGCAAGTCGAGCTTCGTGTTGCGGCAGCTGAAGCAGAGCCTGCTGCCGTTGCGACGCTGAGTGGCGAGTCCAGGAAATCACATGACCGAAGAGCATCCACACGAGCACGAGCACGGGCACGAGCACCAAAACGCGCCTGGCCACGGCGGCCACGCGGAGCACGACCACACGGCCGGGGCCAACGAGAAGTCGCTCAAGATCGCGTTGGCCCTCACGAGCCTGTTCCTGGTGGTGGAACTCGCGGGCGGCTTCATCGCCCACAGCCTCGCGCTGCTCTCCGACGCGGCGCACATGTTCACCGACACCGCGGCGCTCGCCATCGCGCTGCTGGCCATCCACATCGCGAAGCGGCCCGCGGATTCGAGGCGAACCTTCGGCTACCACCGCTTCGAGATCCTGGCGGCGGCGTTCAACGCGCTGTTGCTGCTGGTGGTGGCTGCCTACATCCTGTGGGAGGCCTGGCTGCGACTGAAGGCGCCCCCGGAGATCCAGTCGACCCTGATGCTGGGCATCGCGGTGGTCGGCCTGGTGGTGAACCTGCTGAGCATGAAGGTGCTGCGCAGCGGCCAGGACGAAAGCCTGAACGTGAAGGGCGCCTACCTGGAGGTGTGGGCCGACATGATCGGCTCCATCGGCGTCATCCTGGGCGCGGCGCTCATCTGGTTCACGGGGTGGGGCTGGGTCGATTCGGCGGTGGCCGTGCTCATCGGACTGTGGGTGGTTCCGCGGACGTTGACGCTGCTGAAGTCGAGCATCAACATCCTGCTCGAAGGCGTTCCGGAGGGCGTCGACCTGGCGCAGGTGGAGGCCGCGCTGCTGGCCGTGCCGGGAGTGCGCAGCCTGCACGACCTGCACGTGTGGTCGGTGACGAGCGGCAAGACGATGTTGACCGTGCACCTGGTGACGGCGCCGGAATCGTCCGGCTCGGCGGCCTTGCTGGCCTCGGCGCGGCAACGCCTGGCAACGGACTTCGGCATCCGGCACGTCACCGTGCAGTGCGAGCCGACGCCGTGCCACTTGGCGGGTGACTCGGCGCACCTCCGCTCCAGAGCACATCGTTGAAATGCGATATCTGTGAAAAAGCGCTGATAAGAGATGAAATATCTTTAATAAATGATAAGTCATAAATATCGCGAATATGCGATATATTCGTGCCATGGACTTTCCCATCAAGACCGTCGAGCAGCTTCGCGACCACCTTCGTTCGCTTCGCCGGAAGGCGGAGCTCACGCAAAAGGAACTGGGTGTGCGCCTGGGCTTGGGCCAAGTGCGCGTCGCGTCGATCGAAGCCAGCCCTGGCTCGGTCAGTAGCGAGCAGCTTCTGCAAATCCTGCAGACGCTCGGCGCCGAGATGGTCATTCGCCCGAAGTGGAATGAGAAGGCCGAACTCGAAGCCGTGCTCGGATCGACATCTAAGGCGGCAGCGAAGCCGGTCGCGCACTCCAATGTGTCCGATCAAGTGACCCGCGTTGCACAAGGCCGCCTCCGCGATCTCCTGCACATGAGCAGTGACCAGGCGCAAGCGGTCATGCGCCTCGTGAAGGGGAGTGGAAGCGCTCCAGACGACGCTCAGCACGACGACCAATTCCTGCGCGCAGAGCCCGTCGTGCTCGATGCACAGGGCGCCCGCGAGCTCGACTACTGGGGCCAGACCCTGAACGTCGACAGGAAGACGTTCATCAAGGCGCTGCGCGCTGTCGGTGTGGCGCTCGCGCATGACACCCCGTCGCGCAATGAAGGCTCATGGTGAGCGACCTCGGTCTGTGGATGAACGGCGAGCGTGTGGGCGTCTGGATGCGCACGCGCGCGGGCGTCCACCGACTCATCTACGCGCCAGAATGGCTCGAATCGGAGCGCGGCCGCCCGTTGTCTCTCTCCCTGCCGTTCACGCCGGACCGCGTGGTTCAGGGCCAGCAGGTGCTCAATTACTTTGACAACCTGCTTCCCGACAACGAGGACATCCGTCAGCGTGTCCAGCGCCGCTTCAAGCTCCCCGATATCGAGCCCATGACACTCTTGAGTGCGATCGGCCGGGACTGCGTAGGCGCGCTGCAACTCCTGGGCGCGGACGAGGCGCCGCCTTCGGCAGGCACCCTCGAGTATGACGAGCTCGATGAAGCCGGGGTAGCACGTGCGCTGGTGGATGCAACCGCGTCGCCGGGCCCGGAAGGTGAGGACGAATTCGACGACTTCCGCATCTCCATCGCGGGTGCCCAGGAAAAGACCGCGCTCCTGCGCGTCGGCGACACCTGGTGCCGGCCACGAGGGGCGACCCCCACGACGCACATACTGAAGCTGCCGCTTGGCATCGTTGGAGGCGACCACCCTGACGGCGCCATCGACCTGAGCCTGTCGGTGGAAAACGAGTGGGTGTGCCTGAAGCTGCTCGAGTCCTTCGGGTTGACGGTGGCGCGCGCCGACATCGGCACCTTTCTCGACCGCAAGGCGTTGGTGGTCGAGCGATTCGACCGCCAGTGGGTGGACGATGGCCGCTGGATTACCCGGCTTCCTCAAGAGGACTTCTGCCAGGCGACAGGCACCTCGTGGCACAACAAGTACGAAGATCGGCCGGAGCCCGGGCGCGGTGGCGCCGTGGGGCCAGGCATCAAGCGTTGCCTCGAGATTCTCGGGGGCGCCGTGAACGCCCCCGCGGACAAGGCGAACTTCGGCCTGTGTCAGTTCGCGTTCTGGCTGCTCGCCGCAACCGACGGCCATGCAAAGAACTTCTCGCTCTTCATCGGTCGCCGCGGCGCGATTTCGCTGACACCCTTCTACGACGTCATCTCGATGTGGCCAACCATCGGCCTGGGCGAAAACCTGTTGACCAACCGTCGCCGGGCGAAGCTGGCCATGGCGGTTCGGAGCAAGAACGCGCATTGGCTCCTTCGTGACATCCTGCCTCGGCACTGGCAATTCATGGCGCAGCAATCGGGGATGCCGGAACTCTTCATGAGGATGCAGGACCTGGCAAGCAGCATCGCACCGCGCTTGGACCGCGTCGAAGCACTTCTGCCAGCCAACTTCCCGCAGCCCCTCTGGAACTTGATTCGAGGCGGCGTGGAGTTCCAGGCCGCGCGCTTCCTGCGCCTGTACGAAGCGGAGCGAGTGAACTGAGGTTGGCGGTCGAGACGTCCATGCGACGTTCAGGAACGCGGCTCGCGATGCTTGACCGGAATTGCTTGGCGATCCTCGACGTGCACGGAGGCTACCGCGCCGTAACAGGTGCGACGGAGTCCGACCGTTGACGAAGTGAGCAAGTGCTGAAAGCGACTGTCGCTTCGTAAGCAGCCAGCCAAGTCATGTTGATTTCGATTGGCCCGTCGGAGATGCTTGCGTTCACTAACCAATAGGTGGACATGTATCCACCAGATGAGGTGGACACGTACACACTATCGAAAAAGCGCCGGTAACGAGCGGGCGCCGTAGGAGAGGCTGAGGCAACAAGTTTTCCGGCAAAGGCCGAGAGGCTATGCCCCAGCAGTGGTTCATACGCAACGCCAGCACCGACCCGTTGACAGGTCAGCTAACGCCTCGATGCAGCGTCTTTGTACTACCCAAAAGTCCGTCGGTCACGTCACCGAAACGGCCGGTCACGTTCCCGAATTCGGCGGTCACGATGCCGAAACGGTCGGTCACGATGATCCGAAATACGCACGTGGGTGCCACTCTGCCGTCAGACAGTCTTCGCCGGGCTTTATTTTTCGCATTGGGGCGCTGTGAGCTGTCGGCGCGCTACAGGCGCTTTGGCAGGGTTGTGGGCGGTTAAACTACTACCCCGGCAGTGCTACTCCCTATTTCCTCCCTGGCTGCCGGCCTCCGAGCCCGACGTGAGTCGGGCTCTCTTTTTTCGGAGTTCGTAGGCTCTGCTCGCCGAGTTGCGATCCAGAGGTGGCCAGTCACCCGTTGGTGCAGGCTATGACGCGGAATCGACCTGCTGGCGCTTGTGCGCTAGGTCGGTTGCTGTCGCGCGACCTTGACTGCTTCACCGGCTTTTATCAGCGCCTTGAGCGCGCTCTGCGCGATCATGTAGTCCTCATGCTCGCCGCCTTTGGGGTCGTCTTGCATTTGCCTCTCCAATGCCTCCATATGGAAGCGCAGTGCCACGATGATGGCCGTGATCTGCAGTGGCGCGAGTTCGACGTCTTGAGAGAATTTCGCTGACATGGTTTGCCTAGTTTCCTGCCTGGTCACTTGAGTTTGCCGTAGAAATCTGTTCCCAGGCTCTCGAAGTGGACGAGTGCTACGAGCGCCAGGAACGCCGACACGGGCAGCGGCCGCTCGACGGTTAGCGTGCAATGCCCTGGCGGCTCGCCGTCGTAAACGAGTTGCAGGCCAGGCGGGATCTTCTGCCCCTTCTCGATTTTCCACCAGTACTTCTCCGTGAATGGATCGTACTGCTTCTTGAGCTCGGACTTGGGGAGCGTCGCGGCACTGTCGTGCTTGCCGAGGTGAAGCTGACCGTCTGGCAGCATCGGCTTGATGAACAGCGAGATGCCATACCCTGGATTGACGACAAAGCCATTCGCCTCCTCGGCAGGGATGCGGCCCGATCGCAGCGAGGTCTCGTCGATGTCGCGGAACCGAAGAAAGTCGACTGCCGCGGCATTTTTGGCGCCCGATCGAAACGCGTCCTCCGCCATCGGGGTGTCAGTAGCCCACAGGAGGGTGCCCGGGGCGAGATTGCGGGATTTCGCGTATTCCGCGATCTCGACGTCGGTGTAGTGTCTAGTCATACCCGCTACTGTATGGATACGACGCGCATTTCTCGCGTCGCAGTCAGCAACAAGTTGTGACATAGGGGGGCGGCGTACGGCTTCCGTTCCCTCCTGAGCGCGATCCCTCTGTCGGCCAAGGTGTCAAGCGTTTTCTTGGGCTTGGTGGCTAGCTGGCCGGTGAAGTGTCGGCATCACGGCGGCTACTGCGAGTCTCAGCGCAACTTTCCGACTACAACCGCACCCCGTGTGACGGAAAATCCGACCTCGCCGAGGTAGTTGTCCTTGCCGTTTGGCAGCCTGGCATGCAACGACTCAGAGGCGCCAATCGCCAACGGGATGACTTGATGAACGTCGTATCCCTCCGCGTCCATCTCGTTGTAGATCTTTTCGATCGAGTCTGCAAAGCTTTGATAGTCTGCCGTACGAGGCGACTCCACCTTCACGACTGCGGTTTTCTTATTCCAGAACCAACCCGTTGTCTGGACATCGTTGTATTTCCCGATCGGTGAATAAAACCACTGAGTGATAAATTTCGTTTTGGACATGATTTCCCTGGAGTTTTGATTTTGACGGGAGATCGCTGCGATCCCGTCATCGGCAATTCTGGCATGCCCGACAACTGCGAAATGCAGCGTCAAACAACGGTCGATGTCCTCGCCGCGCTCAAAGGCGCAAGACTGGCCAGGCATCCCGATTTGTGCGAGATGCCCTCGTGCACGTCGGAGTACCGCACGTCGCGGGCGTGCCCCACGCGCACGGTCGAGGGATTGCGCAGGGCAGCTGCGCGGTGCTGCCCGCAAATGAGTCGCCCCAGGGTAGGACTTACGCGGCCTTGAGGTGCCGAACCTGCGCGCCCGCGCGCAGTTCGTCCAAATAGTCCGCCCACCGCTGCATCATCGCTCGGCGCTGTTGCACGAACGTCGTGCGGTTGTAGGCCCGCCCGAGCGCGTCGCGCACGTTGTGAGCGAGCTGCGCCTCCACGATCGACTCATCGACGTCCAGACGCTCGACCAGCATGGTCCGCGCCATCGCACGGAACCCATGTACCGTCATCTCGTCGTTGGTGAACCCGAGCCGCCGGAGCGCTGCGCCCAGCGTCATGTCGCTCATGACCCTACCGTCGCCCTTCGTTGAAGGAAACAGGTGGGGTCGATGACCAGTCATGGGATGAAGGTCTCTGAGGACGGCAACGGCCTGGCTTGAAAGCGGCACGACATGGTCGTCGCCGCTTTCCTTCGCCTGCTTCGTGCCTTTCATCCGCGCAGCTGGAATTCTCCAGATCGCTTCGTCCAGGTCGAACTCTGACCACGCCGCAGCGCGCAGCTCGCCAGGTCGGACAAACGTGAGCGGCGCGAGTTTCAAGGCGCACCGGACAGGAAACGAGCCCTCGTAGCCGTCGATCGCGCGCAGCAGTCCGCCAACTTGCTTGGGCTCGGTGATCGCCGGCATGTGCTTGGTCAGGTAAGGCTTGAGCGCGCCTCGCAGATCTCCAGAAGGGTCGCGCTTCGCGCGGCCGGTCGCGACGGCGTAGCGGAAGATCTGGGAGATCGTCTGAAGCTCGCGATGGGCCGTCTCGATGGCTCCCCGACTCTCGACGCGCCGCAGTGTCTGCAAAATGAAGGGCGCGTCGACTTCGGCGATCGGGAGCTTGCCGATCCAAGGAAAAATGTCGCGCTCGAGACGGCCAAGAATGCGCACCGCCTGAGCGGAGCTGACGGCTGGCTTGTGGATCGTCGTGTACCACTCACGGGCAATCGGCTCGAACGAATTCGCCTGGGCGTCTTCCCGACTCTGCTTGAGCGCCTGGCGCTCTACGCTCGGGTCTCCCCCGTCGGCTAGTAGCTTGCGAGCGTCGGACGCGCGTTCTCGTGCGGCCTTCAGCGGCACCGTCGGGTAGGTGCCAAGCGAGAGGCGTTTCTCGACGCCCCCGTGCCGGTATTTGAGGCGCCACCACTTGCCGCCTTTGGGGCTGACTTCGAGGTACAGGCCTCCGCCATCGAACAGGCGTTGGGTCTTGGGGGCGGCGCCAACGGCGCGGATCCGGGTGTCGGTCAGGGTGTGCATTTAAGCCTCAGGTTGCGGTTGATCCCGCTTGGGGGCAACTGCATCCTATGGCTTCGAGGTTGCCCCCGGAAGTGCCCCCAGACTGGGTGGCTACGACCGGCTACAACCTGCTTTCATCTGCGCTCATCCGGGTTGTAAAAAAGCCCCAAGTGATTGATTCACAAGGGGCTTTTTGCGCGGTTCTGCGTAGAACCGCTACAACGTCTGGTGGCGCTTCAGGGATTCGAACCCCGGACCTGCGGATTATGATTCCGTCGCTCTAACCGGCTGAGCTAAAGCGCCAAGCCTGCCATTATATGCAACTTTTTGGGCGTGTGGGAAGAGGTTGCCGGCACAATATCGAAAAGGCCCTTTCGGGCTTGCATCGCATCCGATTGCCCCGACCATGGAGCCTCGTGCGTTCCCCTGCGGAGCGCCTCGGCGGCCGTGGTCGCTGGCCCGCCTCGAGAGACCGTTTCCCTCCATGTTCAGCTTCTTTCGCAAGAAATCCGATTCCGGCTCCCCGTGGGAGACGCAGCGCATGCCGGACGTGGTGCCGGTGGTCGAGTCGCCCACGCTCGCTCCCGCTGTCGCGCCCGCATCGGTCCTGACGCCTTCGCCCGTGTCTGCCCCCGCGCCCGTGCCGGCCCCGGTGATCGCGCCAGCACGCGTGACCGCGCCCGTCCCCACCGTCGCAAGCGCCCCGGCGACCGCTCGCCCCCCCGCTGCCGCAACCGCCGTCCCAACCGCCGTCCCAACCGCAACCACCCCCGAACCCGCCTCCGCCCCGCTCGACTTCCTGAAGCGCGTTTTCACCGGCGCTCCCGCTGCGCCCGAGCCCGTCGCGACGCCGCCAGTTCCTGCCGTCGTGCCGCCGGCCACCCCCGAAGCCCCGCGCGAGGCCTGGTTCCAACGCCTGCGCAAGGGCCTGGCGCGCACCGGCAGCGGCATCGCGCAGGTGTTCACCGGCGCGCGCATCGACGACGAGCTGTACGAGGAACTGGAGTCGGCGCTGCTGATGGCCGACGCCGGCGTGCGCGCCACCGAGCACCTGCTCAAGGATCTCAGGCAACGCGTGAAGGCCGCCGGATCCACCGAGCCTTCCCAGGTGAAGGGCCTGCTGGCCGACGCGATCGTCGACCTGCTGGCGCCGCTGGAGCGTTCGCTGATGGTGGGCGAGCACCAGCCCACGGTGATCATGGTGGCGGGCGTCAACGGCGCGGGCAAGACGACGAGCATCGGCAAGCTCACGCGCCACCTGGCCGAGGCCAATTGCAAGGTGCTGCTGGCCGCGGCCGACACGTTCCGCGCCGCCGCGCGCGAGCAGCTCGAGGTATGGGCCGATCGCAACCAGGTGGAGATCGTCAGCCAGGAGGGCGGCGATCCGGCCTCGGTCACGTTCGACGCGGTCAAGGCCGGCAAGGCGCGCGGCTGCGACGTGGTGATCGCCGACACCGCGGGCCGGCTGCCCACGCAGCTGCACCTGATGGAAGAGCTTCGCAAGATCAAGCGCGTCATCACCAAGGCCGACGGCAGCGCGCCGCACGAGGTGCTGCTGGTGATCGACGGCAACACCGGCCAGAACGCGCTGGAGCAGGTGAAGTCGTTCGACGCGGCGATAGACGTCACGGGGCTGATCGTGACCAAGCTCGACGGCACGGCCAAGGGCGGCGTGCTGGCGGCGATCGCACTGTGGTCGCGCGATCGCGCGGCCCAGGCGGGCACGAAGGTGATCCCGGTCTACTTCATCGGGGTGGGGGAGAAGCTGGAGGACCTGCAGACGTTCAGCGCCCGCGAGTTTGCCAACGCGCTGTTGAACTGACGGCGCTTACTGCTTGTGGGTGGCGCGCCAGTCTTCCACGGCCTTCAGCGTGTTCTTGACGTGGTCGTCCGGATCGAGGCTGGAGTACGCGTACAGGATCTTGTCGTCCGGCGAGATCACGTAGGAGATGCGGCCCGACATCGGCAGCATCGCCATCTTCGCGTCGTACGACTTGATGATGGCCGAATGCGGGTCGGCGGCGACGGCGAACTTGTCGCGGCACTCTTCCTTGGAGAACCTGACCTGCGTGGCGATGTCGTCGTGCGAGATGCCCACCACGGTGGCGCCGAGCGCGGCGAACTTGTCGGTGGCCTCGGCGAACAGGTGCGCCTCCAGCGTGCAGCCGCTGGTGAAGGCCTTCGGGAAGAAGTACAGCACCACCGGGCCCTTCTTGAGCGCGTCGGCCAGGACCAGCGGCATCTGCTTGCCGCCGACGGCCGCGTCGGTGGTGAACAGCGGCGCGGCGGCGCCGGGCTTGAGCGCGGCGTGGGCGGGGGCGGTCAGGGCCAGCAGGGAGGCCGCGGCAAGCAGCGGGGTCAGGCGACGAAGCATGAAGGTCTCCAACGAAATTCGTTTGAATGAGACCGGATCGTAGCCCGCCGAGCTGAACCCTGCTGGCCAGACCGCCATTGGCGGACTCTTCAGCGGGGGCCGCCCATCATGCCTTTCATGCCCTTGAGGCCGCCCATCTGCTTCATCATCTTCATGAGGCCGCCGCCGCGCATCTTCTTCATCATGTCGCGCATCTGCTCATATTGATTGAGCATGCGGTTGACATCCTGCACCTGCACGCCGGCGCCCTTGGCCACGCGGAACTTGCGCTTGGCCTTCAGCAGCTCGGGCTTGCGGCGTTCCAGCGGCGTCATCGAATTGATGATGCCTTCCATGCGGCGCATGTCGCGCTCGGCCTTGTCCATGTCGGGCTGGCCGGCCTTGGCGGTCATCTCGGTGGGCAGCTTGTCCATCAGCCCGGCCAGGCCGCCCATCTTCTTCATCTGGCTGAGCTGGGCCAGGAAGTCGTTCAGGTCGAAGTTGTCGCCCGAGCGCACCTTGTCGGCGAGCTTCTGCGCGGCCTCGACGTCGAGGCCCTTGGTGACGCCTTCCACCAGCGCCACGATGTCGCCCATGCCCAGCACGCGGCCCGCGTGGCGGTCGGCGTCGAACACCTCCAGGCCGTCGAGCTTCTCCGACGTGCCGGCGAACTTGATGGGCGCGCCGGTGACCTGGCGCACCGACAGCGCTGCGCCCCCGCGGGAATCGCCGTCGAGCTTGGTGAGCACGATGCCAGTGAGCGGCAGCGCCTCGCTGAAGGCCTTGGCGGTGTTGATGGCGTCCTGGCCCTGCATCGCGTCGACGACGAACAGCGTCTCCACCGGGTTGAGCAGCGCGTGGAGATCCTTGATCTCGGCCATCAACAGCTCGTCGATGGCCAGGCGGCCGGCGGTATCCACCAGCAGCACGTCGAAGTAGTGCTTGCGCGCGTAGTCGATGGCGGCCGCGGCGATGTCGTGCGGCTTCTGGTCGGGCGTGGACGGGAACCACTCGGCGCCGGCCTGCTTCGTGACCGTCTTCAGCTGCTCGATGGCGGCCGGGCGGTAGACGTCGCCCGATACCGTGAGCACCTTCTTCTTGCGCTTCTCGATGAGGTACTTGGCGAGCTTGGCGGTGGTGGTGGTCTTGCCGGCGCCCTGCAGGCCGGCCATCAGGATGACGGCGGGCGGCTGGGTGGCCAGGTTGATGTCGGACACGCCCTGGCCCATGGTGGCGGCCAGCTCCTTCTGCACGATGCTGACGAGCACCTGGCCCGGCGTGAGCGAGGCCACCACCTCCTGGCCGAGCGCCTTGTCCTTCACGCGGGCGATGAAGTCGCGCACGACGGGCAGCGCCACGTCGGCTTCCAGCAAGGCCATGCGCACCTCGCGCAGCATGTCCTGGACGTTGGTTTCGGTGATGCGGGCCTGGCCGCGCATCGTCTTGACGAGGCGTGACAGGCGGTCGGTGAGAGTGGAAGCCATGTGTGGAGTGCAGCAAGGATGAGCGCGGCGCGCCCCGGTAAACTGCAGGGATGATTCTATCGTCTGCCCCTGTCCACGCGCTCGCCTGGGCCGCCGTGTGCGCGTATGCGCTGTCGGCGGCAGGACGCACCGCGTGGGGCGCGCGGGCTCAGGTGCTCGCGCTGGTGCTGCACGGCCTGTGGGGGGTCGCCACCTTCGTCGGCGAGGCCGACGCGGGGCAGGGCATCCGCTGGGGCTTCGCGCCGGTGCTGTCGCTCACCGCCTGGCTCGTGCTCACCGTGCACTTCACCGAGTCGCGGCTCGTGCCCATCGCGGGCCTGCGCCGCATCTTCGCGCTCATCGGCGCGGGCAGCGTGCTGCTGGCGCTGGCATTTCCGGGCGACGTGGTCATCGTGGCCACCTCGGTCTACGCGCCGCTGCACTGGACGTTGGGCATCGCCGCCTATGCGCTGTTCGGCGTGGCGGTGGTGCACGCGGCCATGCTCGACGCGGCCGAACGGCAGATGCGCCAGAAGGCCGGCGCGGGGCTGCTGGGCATGCCGCTGCTGTCGCTGGAGCGCCTCACTTTCCTGTTCGTCGAGGCCGGCTTCGTGGTGCTCACCCTGGCCATCGTCATCGGGTTGCTGACGGTGGTGCACTGGCGCTGGGGCGACCACAAGACGGTGTTGTCGCTGGCCAGCTGGGCCACCTTCGCGGCGCTCATCGTGGGACGCCGCACTCGCGGCTGGCGCGGCCGCCAGGCCACGCGCTGGGTATATGCCGGCGCGGGCCTGATGCTGCTGGCCTACGTGGGATCGCGCTTCGTGTTCGAGGTGGTGCTGCAACGCGCGCCCACCGGACTGGGCGGCTGACATGGGACGCCTGATGATCTGGGTGCTGCTGGGCTTCATCGCCTGGATGTTGCTGCGTCCGAAGCGCGGCGCGGCGCCGCCGCCGGATGCCGCCCGCGGCCCGGCCCCGCCCAAAGCGCCCGCCGCCAAGGCGGAGGCCATGGTCGACTGCGCCGCCTGCGGGCTGCACTTTCCCGGGTCGGAGGCGATCCACGACGGCGCGCGGCTGTACTGCTGCACCGCGCATCGCGACACGGGCCCGCGGCGTGGCGACTGAGCACGCAGTGAGATCGCCAGGATCCGTCCATGTGGGCTAGCCGCCGGCGCAAGGCGGCCCGGGCCGCGAAGTCGCGCGAGGGCGCCAACGCGGGCCTGCCGGAGGAGTCGTGGTTCAGCGCGCTGGAAGGCGCCATCGACCAGCCCCTGCTGACCGCCGACGGCAGTGGGCGCTGGAGCGGAGCCACTCCGGTGCTGCGGCCGCTGGCCGGCCACGCGCTGCGGCGCATCTTCGGCACCTACGTGGCCGCGCGCGCCGCGCTCGGCGTGGCGCTGGTGCTGGCCATCGCGCTGATGGGCGCGGCCACCAACCGCTACCTCATCAGCGCGCCGCTGATGCTGTGCGGTGCCTATGTGGTGCAGGCCACCGTCTGGTGGCTCACCGACCAGCTGCGCGTGCTGCGCGCGCTGCAGTCGGCGCGCTGGCAATGGTGGATGACGATCGGCGTCGACCTGCTGTGCTTCGGCGCGATCCACTGGATCGATCCCACCTCCAGCCTGAACTTCACCGCGCTGCTGGTGCTGCCGGTGCTGATGGCCGGCATCCTCACGCCGCGCCTGCCCGCGTTGGCCACCGCGGCCGGCGTGGCGCTGATGCTGCTGGCCGCGGTCGCGCGCGTGTCCGGCTTCGTGCCGGACGCGGCGGCGCTGATGTCGCAGGCGGGCCTCAGCGGCATCGGCCTGTTCGTGGTGGCGCTGCTGTCCGGCGAGCTGTCGATGCGTCTTGCGCACGAGGAACGCACGGCGCGCGACAGCCGCGAACGCGCGCGCCAGCAGGCCCAGCTGAGCCGCCTGGTCATCGAGGACATGGCCGACGGCGTGCTGGTGATCGACCGCCAGCTGCGCGTGCGCGCCGCCAACCCCGCGGCGCGCCGGCTGCTGGTGGCGCAGGCCGCGCGCTGCCCGTCGCCGCCGTTCTCGCTGCGGCTGCATCCCGGCTGGCTGGTGCTGGCCGACGAGGTGGAGCAGGCCTTCACGCGCGGCAGCTGGCTCACCGCGCCGATCGACCTCAACATCCAGCTGGAGGACGGCACGCGACGTGCGCTGCATACGCGCGGCCGCTTCACGCGCAGCCGCACCGACAGCAACGACACCGCGTCGGCCGACGAACCGCTGTGCGTGCTGTTCGTCGAGGAGCTGCGCTCCGTGCAGGCGCGCCTGCGCCAGGAGCGCCTGGCCGCGATGGGCCGCATCTCGGCCGGAGTGGCGCACGAGATCCGCAACCCGCTGGCCGCCATCTCGCAGGCCAACGCGCTGCTGGAGGAAGACGAACTGCGGCCCGACCAGCGCCGGCTGATCCGCATCATGACGGACAACATCGACCGCCTGCGGCGCATCGTCGACGACGTGATGGAGGCGGCGCCGGGCTCGCTCTCGCCGTCGCGCACGCTCGACGTCACGGCCGAGATCGCCAGCATCTGCAGCGAGTGGGCGCGCACGGTGGGCCTCGCGCTGGGCAGCGCGAGCCGCCTGCAGGTGCTGCTGCCCGGCGCGCCGGTTGGCGTGGCGTTCGACTCCGACCACCTGCGCCGCGTGCTGGTGAACCTGCTGGACAACGCGGTCCGCCACGCCAGCCTCGCCCCGGGCGGCGTGCGCCTCTCGCTCGAGCCCAGCGAGGACGGCGCGTGGGCGCTGCTGTCGGTGGCCAGCGACGGCGACCCGATCCCGCTCGAGGTGGAGCCCTACCTGTTCGAGCCCTTCCATTCCACGCGCAGCCGCGGCACCGGCCTCGGGCTGTACATTTGCCGTGAGCTCTGCGAGCGCCACGGCGCCCGGATCGATTTCCGGCGCCACGACGAGCGCCACTGCAATGTGTTCGAGGTGATGATGCCGCGCGAATCGCTGACGTCGGTCGAAGGCCGGCTGGTTCTATGACCAACACCGTGAATGCCGGCCAGGCCGGGGGCAGCGGTGCGGCCGCCGTCCACGCCAGCAGCGTGCTGGTGGTGGACGACGAGCCGGATCTGCTCACGCTCTACGAGTTGACCCTGCTGCGCGAGGGACTGGAGGTGGAGACCGCATCCACCGTCGCCCAGGCGCGCGAGATCCTGCAGTCGAGGGTGTTCCGCGCCGTCATCAGCGACATGCGCCTGCCCGACGGCACCGGCCTCGACCTGCTGCGCTGGCTGGAGGAGAGCGGCCGGCCCGAGAAGGTGATCGTCGTCACCGCCTATGGCTCGCCCGAGAACGCGGTCACCGCGCTGAAGGCCGGCGCGTTCGACTACCTCACCAAGCCGGTCGACCTGCGCCAGTTCCGCGCGGTGGTGGCCTCGGCGATGGGCCGCACGCGCGCCACGCCGCCGCCGCCGCCCACCGACGCCCAGCCGGCCGACCTGCGCGGCGATCCGCTGCGCCGCCTGGTGGGCGGCTCGGACGCGATGGCGCACGTGCGCGGCCTGGTGGAGAAGGTGGCGCGCAGCATGGCGCCGGTGCTGGTGCAGGGCGAGTCGGGCACCGGGAAGGAGCTCGTCGCACGCGCCATCCACGACGTCAGCGCGCGCGCCGGCCAAC
>JBBQYL010000009.1:0-47494 GCA_038208735.1 Burkholderiales bacterium | reverse complement strand
CGCCTCCTTGAACCGATACCAGCGCTGAAACGGCAGATTGTGGCTGGGCACATTCGACGACTTCGGAGCTCCTTCGACCATGCCCTTGAGCCAGTGCGCGAACTTGTCGCGCGTTGCCAAGCTGAGTTCCGGACAATTCTCCTTCATGAAGGCGTTGATCGTCGCTGCGTCCATAGTCTCGCTCCCTAGGTGATCTTGCCGCTCGCGGGCGGTTGGTACTTGCGTCTTGCCTGCTGCTTGCATATTATGCGAGTCATTATGAATGCGCGCAAGGCCTTCGAGCCTGTCAATGTCGACGAAACGGTGACCCCTGACGAGATGAGGTCCACGTTCGAACGCCTGCGCCCACTCGTAAAGGGAGAGCAGCTCGCCCTCGCCGCATCGCTGCGCATCAATCAAGGGCAATTGTCCAAGATTCTTCGAGGCGAATTCGCATTGGCGAACGGCCATGCTTTGACACTTTTTGCATATGCAAAAAAGCGACTCTCGGAGGCAAAGGATGAGGCGCCTGACCGTCCTCTCTTAGAGGCGCAGCTCACGCAGAAACTGCTTGCCGCATGGGACGGTACCAAAGAAGGCGCAGCAGCATTGGGCGTCATGCTCGATGGTGCCGCGCGGTTACGCCGCTGGCGATAGCCCGAAAGTCATAGGCACAACTAAGCCGTCAAAGTGTCTTCAGAACCGCCGGTCGTTCGACACCCCACTTCAGCGCGCTCGGCCTGGCAGGACGGCTTGCATCCTCAGCGTCGTGGCATCCACGACCTCCCTCGTCGTCCCCGCAGCGCCAGCTTCGCCCTTTCGCGCTTTAACTGCTACGCCTTGTGTTCGAGGAATGCCGTAACCCGCTGGGGTAGCTGCGCCAGCGGAGAATTCAATTCGCTGCCTCCGTAACTGATATCCGCGGCATTGGGAGTATCGACCGCGGACAGCTTTCGTATGACCGTCTTCGCCGACCGGCAGCCAGTCCAACGGCGCACGGGTTCTTTGCGCGCGGAGAGCCGACGTGGCATCAATCGTGGGGTGTCCGATGGTGAACGCATTGCAGGCGGGATCGTTCACGCGGGCAATTCAGGCGCCAGACGACAATTTCTCGATGTGAGTATGGGTAAACCGCTGATTAATCCTCGAAAAGCAGTCTCAATTGATCTTGATAATCTAGTTTGTCGCGACCATACTGCCGAGTATTAAGGATTTCAACCTAGATATGACCGCCTCGCTCTCAGAATTGCTCGCACAGAAGGCAGCGCTAGAAAAGGAAATCAAGGAAGCGCAATCCGAAGCGCGCTCCGAAGCGATTTCGCGCATCCGCTCCCTCATGACCGAGCACAGGCTCACGGTCGCGGATCTGACCGCGCGCCCGTCGACCGCTGGCGGAACAAAGACGGGTGCCAAGGTCGCGCCCAAATACCGCGACCCGCTGACTGGCTCAACTTGGACAGGTCGCGGCTTGAAGCCTAAGTGGCTGACCGCAGCGCTGGCCGAAGGCAAATCGATCATCGATTTCGCCATCTAGGCCCCCTGGCGCCTGGACGCCGGCACCTGCGCGCCCAGCGTGCAGATGGTGCGCTGCCTGTCCCGAGTGACTCAAAGTCGACAATTCTTGGGGCAGCGGCGCACCAGATGCGCTTCAGGCGTTTGAATACGGCCGGATTCCGGCTAGGGTGTCGGCTTGGAATAGGCGCTCATGGCCAACTTGCTTTACACCCAGCACTACGAACTGTTTCTGAACCTCTTACGCGACCGACGGGAGGAACTTGGGATGCGCCAAACCGAACTGGCACACAAGCTACGTCAGTCCCAGGCCAGCATCAGCAGAGTCGAGGCAGGCGAGCGACGGATTGACGTCATCGAGCTGCGCGATTGGCTTCGAGCGCTTCAACTCGAGTTCCTGCCGTTCATGACAACGCTCGAAGCCAAGCTGCGCGAGACGACGACCATTCACGAGATCCGGCTCGGCCAGGATTTCTCACGCGACCAGCAGTGATCCGCCGCTCGAACATTACTTGGAAGGTGCCACTGCCAGGATGGCCAGCACCTCCTCGGAAACCCGTGCCTGCAGAGCGGCAAGGTCGTTCGCACCACCTTTGCTCAAGTAGCTGAGGGTCAGCAACGTCAACGGGTGAATCCGGATGTGCGCTGCGAGCTCGTCGACCTTGGAAAGCGTCGGCTGCTTGATGCCCCGCTCCAGTGCGCTGATGTAGGTGCGGCTGGAGATCAGGTCGAAGTCTTCTTGCGTAATGCCGCGGGCCTTGCGGACACGCTGCAATGCCTGGGAAAACGATGAGTGGGGCTTCTTCATGTCGGGGACGAAACCCCGATTTCCGCATCTAGAATCCTATAGAGCTACAACCTATAGGATTCATCTATGCAGAGCCACGCACCGGCTGCCACGCGACTCCGGAACCTCCTGGTCGCGGCCGCAGTGACCATCCCTGCTCTGTTTGCCGCCGCTGCAGACCTGCCCGACTGTCATGTAAGCACTTCGCCGAGCGGATCGCACGCCACGGGGACGGCCCGGTATGCGCTACTCTTGGACGGGGCGTTGAAAAACGGCGTGGTTGCAACGTATGCGAAGGACGATCCCGTTCTAAACACCCCGATCAAGGTTGTTCGGAGTTCCGCCGCGTACACGGTGGCCCACGACATGAAGCTCCATTCCTCCTGGGCACTGAACCCTGACTACCGATTCGCCGGCGGCCAGGTCATCAAGGTGAGCAAGCAGCTCGTGCTGAGAGACGGCCGCACGTTCGACGTCATCGTCCTGAACAATGGCTCGATCTTGTTCGTCAACGATCAGGGAGAATTCTGCAACTCCGCCGGGAAGGTGGATAACCCGATCGGCCTCGTTGGGACGTTGACCAAGGTGCCCGATGACGCTTCGATCACTCGAACGAGCGCGGATGAGAACTTCGCCGAGGGCAGCCTGCGAATCATCTACGGTGGATCCTCCGCCGGAGCGATGCACTTTCAGGAGGTCTGGGTACAAGGCACCCACATCGTCCAGACACAAGATCGCGTGTTCGACCAGTTCGCGACGCAGATCGAGATTGCGGGCTTCAAGTTCGAGGTCTCGGAAGCCAAAGCGGACTCCATCCAGGTTCGCTACGATTTGCCAAGCCGCTCGGAGGTGCCACCTGACCGTCTGCACGACTTCCCCATCCATGGAGCGGGACGCTGAGACGAGCCACCGAGGTCACCTATGAGTTCCGACCCTTCTGACGAAGACCGCAGCGGTTCGCTTCCCTCAGACCGCCCCCCTCCTAGTCGCCTGGATGAGCGATTTCATGCACGCTCTCATGCGGCGATTGAGAGGACGATGCGCGAAGGAGGCGGTTTGTCGATCGACGACGTGATCAGACAGATGGATCGGCGCCTTGAATCCGCACGCATACCGTCGACTCTCAGAGCAAACCGCGAAGGGCCACGGGCGACTTTGAGGCATGCAGCGAAGGGGTAGTTCCAGGGTAAGCTAGTCCTCAACCCTGGTTAGGAGCGCAGTCTCGACGACCGACGCAGGCACCGGTATCTGCTCTGAACCGCAGAATCGCGCTCCATCTTCAGTCTTGAAGATGATGACCTCCGCGTCGTGCGCCGCTTTGTCGAGCCCGCGCCAGACCTCACGAATGTCGCGCACTTGCAAGACCCCCGTTGGACTGCCATGCGTCGAGACGACGTAGCGCAGCGAATGCAGGGTCGCCGCCATTTTCGGGCTTTCGATGAAGTGCATCCGGAAATGGCAACTCAAGTCCGCTTCGATCTACCCCTGGATAAAGGTCGTAGTTCTTCACGCTCAGCTGTCCGATGACCGGCAGCAGGATCTTCTGTCTCAACTGACTCTCCCATGTTCAATTCAAGCTCTGTTTGGCGAGCTTCAGGGCTGGCGAGCCGCCATACGTACTCGCCTTGTTCCCTCCTTTGAACCCCTCAGACGGCAGTCAGGCATCGGTTCACACGAGCCTTCGAGCAGGTTGCTTCTATGAGTCAACGACCGTCACTCCACTTCGATCTTACCAATCGAGCCTACCTTGCATGACCGTGGGCGAACCCTCGATGTCGTGCAATCTTTGACTATCTGCCTGTCTCCGTTCGGGCGAGTTGGCAGGCACGAGACGAAGGTGCGAGCCAACGACACGAACCTTCACCCCACAATTTTCCAAGCCGCATTTGATGAATCGGAGGCGGCCTATACGGATCTTGCTGCTCACGGTTCGTAGATTCGCGTCCCGCGAACGGCAGTGACCGAGCCGGTGCCAGGTAAATGGGCCCTATAGGCTGTGGTATCGGCAGCCACACGATGACGAAATCGAACACTCGCGTGAAGCCAAGGAGGGACGTTTCGACCCTCAATCGACATCCACGCAGGCTTGTTCAACCGCCTCACCACTTCGTCAATGGGACGCCACCGCCCTCCCCTGGAACCCTCCCGCATTCGAATCGCCTTCAATGTGCGTGCCTTGCGCATGTCGCTTGAAATGACGCAGGCCCAGCTTGGCGAGCGGGCCGGCCTCCATCGCACCTACGTCGTGTCGATCGAGAAGGCAGAGCGGAACGTCTCAGCCGACAACATCGATCGGCTGGCAGCAGCGCTGAAGGTAGATCCACAAGCGCTACTGGCACGCACGAGCTAGTCCAACGGAAGCCCTCGCGTGGCAAGCCTCCTCTTAGGTAGAACGCAATCGACGCGCAAAACCCGACATGCGCCGAGCATAACCACACATCCCACCTATGAAGTACCGCGCATTGCTTTGGCACTTTGGATCGCTACGGGGCCCGTCTGCGTCGCCTCCGCGTTGAAGCGGAGCATGGTCGCGGTGTCGCACTCCTGAACGATTCTCTGAAGCGCTCGAGTACTCTTCATTCCAAGGCGACGTGCGATCTCCGCGAACGGCATTTGATCCTCGATCCACCGTTGAATGCATCCGTTCCTAAGCAAATTTGGGCCACTATGGCGCAGGCAGGCGTGCTCACCAGCCAGCCCCGCCGAGGCCAAGAAATCCGTGACTATCAAATATGCACTTTTGGCTGAGAGTGGCGTGCGCTGCCTGAGGGGGATGAAGACCTTCCCGGTTGAGAGCCCCGGCAATTTGCTTCGTTCAATGAACCACCAACTCAAGGCCTTCTTGCTGTGGTCACTGAGCTGGATGGTGCGCTCTCGATGACCGCCTCCCTTTCCGTCTAGGTGTAGCAAAGTAGGAGACGTAATCCCCCAGGTGCATGCCTCAGCCGCCTTCGTCACGCCCAGCGCTATTGGCTCCAAATCAGTCAGTTCCGATACTGTAAGGCCCTCGAACATGATCAGGCCGATCATGGCGCTCTCGCGTGAAGCGCTAGCACCGCCGCTGATTGCCATGGCACGTTCCTCGAGACGCCGCCACACCGTTCGAGGCAGCAGAAAGGACTGCGGCTCCTCGCGTTTTGGCAATTCGTCGGACACGTCGACAGCCTGCGTCGGATCAGTTTCTGGCCTTCCAGACCCGTCTTGCCTGCCCAGATCGACCGAATGACTGTAGACATTCGACAGGATCTTTCGATACCGAGCCCGCGTGATCGAGCTTGCGCCGAATCCCTTGCGGCTATTTGCAGACGGATCAACGGTCAACAGGTACAGGCGCACGTCGTCGGGCTGCGCCATGTCCCAATCGAGTCGCGGACTGCGAGATTCCAAGAAAACCAGCCACGCCCTCCAGATGTACTCGTAAATTTGAGTGCTTTGGCCGCTTAGCTTGCGGAGGTCAGGCGCCACTTGCCTGGCGCTCGCCCATGCCCTGAACGGTACGAAGCCTGGATGCCCCTTGTTGACCAGCGCCTCGGCCGCAAACCATGCTCTTGTATGCAGTGGCGCTAGTGCTGGTGCTGGCGCTGGCGAAGAAGAAGACTCCGCGTCAGACTGCTCGTTGCTTCTCATACGCCTCCTGCGCGGTCTGCTCTGGCGCCACGGGGGACCGAAGTTTAGACATCCCTGCCGGAAAATGCTCGGGAAAGCGTTTCCCCGACCCTGGCCGCTGAACTCAGCAAGGGGGTGTTTGGCGCCATTCCGCGGCGCGCGATGCCTCGACATCCAGCTGGGATTGCGCAGGTGACTAGCCGCCAGCCCGTCGTTGTAGGGATGCCCGAGTCCGAAACAGATGCAGGAGATTTCTGAAGCTGGCCAAACAGATGCAGGAGATTTCTGAAGCTAAGTCAACTCTTCAGCATAAGGACGTCGGGGGCCTTCGGCAACCTGCAGGAGATTCGGGCCGCACCGGGGGTCGGATTCCATATGAATCAATGACTTAGAGGGCAGTAACCTGCAGGAGATTTCTGAAGCCTCGGGTGTTGGCACCATAGCCACGAATGTCGCTGCGATCGAAGCCACACTCCCGGAAAACCGCGCATTTCGCTACGCTCTGGTCAACACCACTGAGACTGGCTACGCACTGGTCGACCTGCCTATCTGCTCGCCGCACCTAACCTATGCACAGTTGAGCGGCACGAGCGACATTTGCACTGTCGATCGACTCGGATTTTCGGAGCCCTGCAAACATCATGTGCACTTTGCGGCCCGAATCCAGGCTCGTGCCGACATGACTGCCACGTTACCCATCGATCGCCGAGCTGAGGCGAGTTCAACCCTGCAGACATCTTGAGGGCGAGACCGACCTCGTTGTAGCTCAGGCCGGCCTGCAGGTGCAGGCGCAGGGCCTCTCGAATACGGCGCATCGTGACTCTGTTCGTGGGCATCGGCTCCATCCGAAATACGGTGAGCCTATGCCGGGGTCAATGAATCACTTGCGCGCACCCCCTGTCGTCCACGATCACGCTGAAACGGCGTCCACGATCAGACTGAAATGCCGTCCACGATGGGCTGAAATACGCAGCGGCGCGGCTCCGATACGCCAATTTCCATCACCACGAGATCGAGAAGCTGCTGGCCGGCTTCCAAGCCTCGCACCTCGACGAGAAATCGCTATTCGAGGTGGCGTTCGGGCCCGATCTCGAAGCCCGCGACCAATATCACGAGTTCATGGACGCGATCTGGGCCCACGCCGTCGCCTGCGTGCAGTCGATCCACTCGGTCGCCGACCTGCTGGCGAACGCGGCGTTCTACTGCCTTAGGCTCGATGCGGGGGGCGCGCCTTCGGAACCCGAGAAGGTCGACCTCCCGCGGGTGTCGAAGCTGCTCGACAAAACGGATCGCCTTCGGCCGATCAAGACGTCGATGGACGCCATGGCTCGAGACGCCGCGTTCGTCCACGTCGACGCCCTGTCCAACAGGGCCAAGCACAGCAGCCTGGTCAAAGCCACGCTAAACGAGGACATGACCGGAGAGCGCGAGGAGCGGCACGAGATCCGCTTCCAAGCGTTCCGGCGCAAGAAGGTTGACTATCCGGAGTCTCGGATCGGGGACGTGCTCGGCCCGGCATATGACGCGGCCTCCAATGCCATCGTCGGCGTGGGCAATCAGTTGATCGCCGTCTTGGAGGCCTGAGCCGTCGCGGGCCGCTACGCGGCTCCCGTGAATCTCCAGTTGCGCGGGAAGCGGCGCAGGGAGTGCCGGCGCGGGAGGTTGCCGGGCGGCCTCGATGGCGATCGCCTTGGCGAACTCGGTCACGAACAGCGCGAGCCCGGACATCTGGGAGATTTCGCGATACGCACCAGAAGCTTCATCACCGCTTCGCGAGTTTGGGCGAACGAGCTCGCGTGGAGCTCGACCGCCCTGATGCATCCGTTGAGGGGGGCAAGGCCCCGCCGCGCTTGCGCGCCGTCTTGCAAGCCGCCATGAGCCGCGAGATGGCGGCGAAGAGGAACTCGCCGTGGCCGAAGGAAGGCTTGAGCAGCGACCTCTGGTAAAGCGCGGTGTTCGACGTTTAGCCGACGAGGTCGAGGATGAACTCCACGACCTCGGGGCGGGTGAAGATCGCGCCGCGCTCCTCGACGCCCGATCCAATGGGCGATCCGTCGCCTAAGCAGGCGAAAGCAAATCACAGATGTCGACGCCAAGCGCGTGCGCGATGCGTTCAATATTGTCGAGGGATGCGTTGCGCTCACTGCGTTCGATCGACCCGATGTACGTCCGGTGCAACTCCACTTTCGCCGCGAGCGCCTCTTGAGAAATGCCCTGGTCGGCGCGAAGCGCGCGCATGTGTCTGGCGACACGATCGCGTGCTGATTCGAAGTTGCGTCCCCGGCCTCTCATAGGGGCGAGAGGTTCGCATTCGAGATGAGTTTGAGTCTACAGACTTAAAGTAGCATCTTGACCGCAGAGCGCGCTCTCGAAGCGGCTGGGGCGATCCCACTGCGCGCACTACCCTGCCGAGGGGAGCACCCGGTATGGCCAAGGGCCGTCAGGCCTTTCGTCTAGGCAATTTGATTTTGGGCTTGGCTGAGGGAGCAGTGGGATCCGCCGGCGACACGGGAGGCATGCGCTCGAGCATCGCCCGCATGGTTTCGGCCTCGGCTTTGTTCGCCACGGCGCGCTGGCTGACTTCGGTGAGCTCCCGAGACGTGGCCTCGAGCTGATCCGCGATCTGGAGTCGAGCCGCCGACAGCTCTCGGATGCTCGCCTGCGCGGCGTCAAGCTGCGCACGCAACCTGCCGAGTGCGTCGGCTTGCTCCAGTTCGACTTCGCGGTGGCGTGCGCCCTCCTTCACCGTCTGGCCGCGCACGGCTTCCAATTGCTTTTCTGCCTTCGAGCGGGCCTGGCGTTCTTCGTCGATTTCGAGCAGTGCTCGACGCTCGGCGCCATCAGCGCGCGTGTTCGCGCCCTCGACTGCGACCTGCGCCTTCGCTAGGTCGGCGCTGAAGGCCGCTCGCATCACGTCCTGACGGCCGATCAGCTCGTCGTGGTGCCGCTGTATCTCCTGCATCCGAGCCGCGGTACCGGCATGTGCGCGCCGCTCGGCTTCGAATTCTGTGTTCGTTGATCGCACGACCTCTTCCAGTCCCCGAATCTCTTGCCGAACGGCCTCCACCTGAGCCGCGGTCTCCTCGTTGGCACGGCGGCACGATGCCAGCTCAGCTTCAGCGCGTGTGACGTCGGCCCGGGCCTCGATGCGCACCTCCGCAAGCTCCGCCCGGGCGGCTGCACTCGCTTGCCGCCAGATCTCAGCGATTGCGTCCGCTGCGGCCACCTTGAGCCCTTCCGGGAGATCTGGATGGTCGATGTCGATCCGCGCTTTGCCGCGAAGCTCTTCCCAGAATTTGGCCAGGGCGTCCGCCGGGGCGCTCATGGAGCCACGCCGGGCGTACTGGTAGAGCTTGCTGGCGGTCGGCGTGATGCCGTGCCGAAAGAACAGCAGCGCGCAGACTTCGCGGTACAGCGCTTTCGTGTCCGAGAACCGGGCTTTCAGGGACTCGACCTCGCTCTGGATCTCGCTTTCGGTGCTCATTGAATAATAATACAACGTATTACGTTGTACTCAATGATTTCTCGGATAATCTTAGGACATAAGTACCATAATGTCCTGTAATTCAGCCAGTCACGCGGAAAGCGCCATGGCTGACCTCGCTCCGATCGAAGACCTTGTTCCGCTGACAGCCCTGAGCGGCGAAACGGCCGAAATCGCGCGCCAGGCCTGCGGCAAATCGCCGCCAACGACGACCGATCGGCGGTCTTGGGGTGGCTTGCCCGCTACACAGATTCGCCGGCGACGCTCTCGAGCTATCGCAAGGAGTCCGAGCGACTGTTCCTGTGGTGCGTCCTCCAGCGCGGACGAGCGCTCTCAGATTTGGCGCACGAAGATCTGCAGGCATACCAGCGCTTTCTGGCCGACCCCAGCCCACTGAGCCTTCGGGAACCCGCCGGGCCCCAACACCCTGGGGCATCTCCATCAGCTCAGTCGAGATTCGCGACGTCGCGATTCCCGTGGCGTTGAAAGATGCGATGCCCCGCCAGGCCCAGGCCGAGCGGGAGAAGCAGGCTCGCGTGATCCTGGGTTCCGCCGAAGCAGCGATCGCGGGGAAGTTCGTCGAGGCGTCCGAGATCTATGCAGGTCACCCTGTTGCGCTGCAACTACGGGCAATGAACATCATCTACGAAACGACGAAGGAACGCGGCGCGACGATCCTGATGCCGAGTTCCATGGTGGACAGCCTAAACCCCGGAAGCGTGCTGGCCAGCGCCATCGCCTTGAAGGAGACGCAAGTTCCAGCAGTCAGGTTCGAACTCCCGGGAAGAACACTGGTGGCGAACGGCGCTCCGAAGTAACCGGGGCTGAAGAACGGGCTGGATCCCGGCCGGCAACGGACCGGTCGCGGTGTTGCCGCCTCGACGCCGACATGCCATCGGCGACTGCCTCGTCGACCTGCTTCAGTTCCCCAGCCAGAGCTTGATCAGGTACGCTTTCAGGCGCGATGACCTGTCCAGCTTGCACGCACTTGCCGCCATCCTGATCGCCTCACCGTGCGTCGGATACGCGTGGATCACGCGAGCGAGGGCGGCCAGCCCGATGCCCGCCACCATGGCCAGCGAGATGACGTTGATCATCTCCCCTGCCTGACGCGACACGATCGTCCCGCCGAGGATGCGATCGCTGCCGTCCCGAACGTGGATCTTGACGAAGCCGTCGTCCTCGGAAGCGGCCATCGCTCGATCGACTTCGTGCATCGGAATGGTGAACGTCTTGACGGGAATCCGTTGCTCGCGCGCCGTCCTCACATGCAGGCCAACATGCGCGACCTCGGGATCGGTGTAGGTGCACCAAGGCACCGTCAACGCGCTCATCCGGCGACGCCCGAACAGCAGCGCGTTGTGCACCACGATCTCGCCCGAGGCTTCGGCGGTGTTGGTGTACCGTTGCTCGAGGCAAACGTCGCCGGCAGCAAAGATTCGTGGATTCGTCGTTCGCAGAAAGTCATCGACCTGGATTCCGGTTTCGAGGTCGTACGACACCCCCGCTGCCTCCAGATCCAGTCCCTGGACCGCCGGCAGCCGTCCGATTCCCGTGAGTATCTGGTCCACCGTCGTGGTCATCGTATTGCCGCTGTCGACGAGTTGGACGATTTTGCGGCCGCCTTCCACGCGAACCGCCTTGACTGATGTATTCAGATGGATTTCCACGCCATCGCGCGCCAGCGCATCGGAAAGCATCTGCGCCGCGTCGCGCTCCTCCTTGGGGAGAAACAGTGGTTCCCGATGAGCGATCAGCGTTCGTGTCCCGAACCGGGCGAAGACCTGGGCGAGTTCGCAGCCCAACGGGCCGCCGCCGATCACGAGCAGGCTCTCAGGCAACTCCTGCAGATCGAACACGCTGTCGTTGGTCAGGAAGCCTGCCTCGGCCAGGCCGGCGACCTCGGGCACGAGAGAACGCGATCCTGTGGCGATCAACGCCTTGCAGAACCTCAGCCGCTTCCCGCCGACGTCGATCGCGTCCACGCCGACGAAGCGCGCGCTGCCGAAGAACAAGTCGATGCCGTCCCGAGCCAGGCACATGGCGGAGTCCGTGCGGCTGACGCGAGCCCGTATCCGATTCATTCGCGCCATGGCTGCGTTGAAGTCGACATCGATTTCCGCGGGCGGCGTCGCGCCGTAGGTGGCGGCGCACCGCATGTCCGAATACAGCCGAGCCGTCCGAATGAGCGCTCCTGTGGGAACGGATCCGTAGTTCAGGCTCTCACCTCCAAGACGCTCTCGCTCCACGAGCGCGACGCGCGCGCCGAGTCGGCTCGCCATGCGCGCAGCGGCGATCCCTGCCGGCCCACCACCGATCACCACCAGCCGATAGATGTCTTGCGGCTTCGGGCTTCTCCAGCCTGTCGGTGCGACATTGCCGATCAGTTCCCGTTCGGCTCGTGCAACGGCGGGAGCGTCGCGATCGGATTGCGAAAAGCGCATGGCGATCAATCGCGAACGGGTGATGCCAACCACCCGCCACGGAAATCGGCAGCGCGCAGTCCCTGGCGAATCCAGGGACACGAGCGCAGCAGCCGCCATAACAGGCCCGTGCGGAAGTTCTCGAGCATCAGCACGATCATCCCTTGATCCAGCCCGAACTTGCCGGGCGATATCCATCCACCCTCGCCCGAAGGGTTCGCGGTCTTGTTGAAGCCGCTGGCGGTGAGCGCCTGCGTAGGGTCGGGGAACCCGTGCTGCACCATGCCGCGCATGGCCGCGAGCGTCATCTCGGGTGCGAACACGATGGACGCCAGCATTGCCGAGCCTGCGATCGTGCCGTCGTCGGGGCCCCACGGCACGCCTCGCGCTGCGTAGCCGTAGAAGGCCTGGTTGCGGCCGGCCACGGACTGCGGCGGCGCGCCGGGTCCCTCCCCTGCAGACAGGCCCCAGCGGTGTTGCCCGTAGCCTTCGAAGCCACGCGGGTTGCGAATGGCATATTGGCGCTGGACATGCACCGCCCGGCGGCTGTTCTCGAAGTAGTCGCAGTCCTTCTCGCGCATGAAGCGATCGCGAATGCCGCGAAAGTCGATCCAGGCATGCGAGAACTGATGAATGAAAAGCGGCCCGGCATACAGGAAGTCGACTCCATACAGGTTCTCCCACTGGTAGGTCAGCGTCCAGACCTCGAATCCCGTCCCAAGCAGCGGGTGAGTCGGAGATCCGAGCGAGAGAATGTAGAGCAGGAGCGCCTCGTCGTAACCGTCCCAGCCGTAGTTCAGGAAGCCGCACTCGGGCTTCCAGCCTTGGGACAGCGCACCGTCTTCCCGCTGCGCCCAGTTCCAGTCGCCCTTGAAGTAGAGCCGCTCCGCGAGCATGCGAAGCCGGACCTCCTCGGCCGATTCGCCGTCGAAATACTGCGCTGCCTTCAGCATGCCGACGATCAACAACGCCGTGTCGATCGAGGACAACTCGGACCGCCACACCCTCTGGCCCGTCGTCATGTCCAGGAAGTGGAAATAGAAGCCGCGGAAGCCTGACGCGGAAGTGCCGCCGCTCTGGTCACTGGCCTCGAAGAACTGCAACGCAGTCGGGATCCGCGCGACTGCGTCGGCCCTTGCGATCCAGCCGCGCTCCACGCCGACGGGATAGGCGGACAAGGCGAAGCCGACCACGGCGATGCTCGACGGTGAGCCCGGGCGCGTCGTGTCGCCGACGAGCCCGTTCGAAAGATTCGTGGCGTTCAGAAAATATCCGAACGCCTCGCGCTGGAGGTTGTCCAGCATTTGTTCGTCGGCAGGATCAAGAGGCTTCGACCTTGGTGGCCCTCTGGTTCTCCCGAGACCATCGCGCAGGCGTGCGACCCAATGCATTGCGGTCGCGCTGAAAACGTCAGGAACGGGTGCAGGCATGACTCCGCGAACTTGTTGTCGAGGCCTGCGACCCGCATCTCACGCCGAGTCGCGACGACCGGCGTGGTGGACCTGCAAGGCGCGCTCTTGTTCGTCGTCCGGCAACACATGTCCGTCATAGGCAGGCGCATCCTTGACCGACTGGCGCGAGAGTTCCAACGAGACCGTCGCCTCGAGCCAGTTGACATCGACGATCCATTCCGGCGCAATGAGCACCTGGTGGCCAAGCCACCAGTCGCTGGTGTCGACGATCAGGTAGCGAATGGCCCATGTCTCATCGTCGACGACGAAGCCGTCGACGTGGCCAAGCCTGCCGTCCTTGGCCTCGATGTGGTAGCCGACGACCGTGCGGCAACTTCGCAAGTGCGGATCGTCGCCCCGCTGCCGGTGGAACTCTGCCTGGGCTGCCACGAAACGCTGCTGCCCCTCGGTGAGTTCCTCCGACGCCTCTCCGCCCAGCATCGCCAGCATCGCCGCAGGCCGCGCGCAATTGCCCCACAGCCCGGTGCCGCCCCAGTAGAACGGGTAGCCGTAGTACCCGTAATTCTCCACCTCGTGCTGCCGGGAAACGGGCTTCTCGGTGTCGACATCGGGGCTGCGCCGCACCTGCTCGCGCGTCACTGCGGCCGCAAGGGTCCTGCCGCCTGGAACGGGATGGCCGATCGCGATCGGGGAGACCAATACCGTCCTGCCAGCCAGCCACGCTTCCGACTTGACGACGAGAAATCGCACGGCCCACGCTTGATCGTCGAAGAGCAGATCCTTGAGCGCGCCAACTCTGCCGTCCGTGGCATCCACGGCGAAATCGGTCAGGTCCTTCAGGGTTCTCAACATCGTTCTTGTTCCTTGTCAGCGCATCGAAGCTCGACAGCAAGGCCGGGCGGCCTGTTCTTTTGATTCAACCCTCTTGAACGCTCGCGTCAGCACCCAGACGACCCGGTCCGACGCTATCGACCCGCGAGCGGCACTGGCGCCCGCGCGATCTCGGACTTCATGAGGGCGTATTCGTCACGAGCGATCTCGCCGCGGGCATAGCGCTCATCGAGGATGTCGAGCGCGCCCTTGGGGGCAGCCCCGTACCTCCTGTGCAAACGGTACGTGTAGCCCCAGTTTCCGAAGCTGGAGAACATGATGAACACGAATGCGATCCAAAGGAACCATCCCCATCCGAAGAAGCCACCATTGCCGTACATCTTGAACTCCTTGTGCCAATTGGGTTGCTCTGCAGCCAACCGTATGAGTCGATCATCACGGGTGCACGGACATGAGTCTGTTCGTTTTCGCACGTACCTGCCTGATACCGGCTGACAGTTGAAGGCATTGGACGACTCAGGGCATGATTTCGCTACGCATCCGATAGGCTTCGTCGACCTTGTTTCTGGCCTCCTCTACCGCGACTTCCAACTGCTTCTGGCGATCGAAATACGTCACCCGAAGCCGTGAACCTCCTCCGGCGTTGCCGACGCGCTCACCGGCCTGAGGAACCCGCCCGGAACGGGCTGCATGTTCTGCCGTCGAAAGTGCCCGCACGGCGTTGTCGACAGCATGGTCCGCAGCGGCCAGCTGCGCTCGGAACCGTACCGAATTCGCCCGCTCCGCGGCGTCAACGCCCGCGAGGTAGGCTCTCGCTGCAGCCCGCTGCGCAGCGGAAAGGGTCTTGGTCTCGATCAGATGGCTAGTCACCCCGGGCGTTCCGGGCGGCGGCGGCGTCTGCGAATATGAGGTGACGCCATTCGGCTCGCGCCACTCGAAGAGTCGCGTTTCGTCGGCCATCGCCTGTTGTCCCAGGCACGAGCCGACCGTCGCGACCAGGACGAGCACCCGGAGCACTTTGCGAATCCCCAGGTCATTCATTCCGGACTCCATGGAACAGGTGATCTCGCGAAAGATTGCCGATGCCGACAAGCAACTCGCCGGCAGGTAGTCGTCGACGCAAGGCTGGGACGCCCAATCGGGATGTCGGCGCGCAGAATCATTCCCTTGATGTCCACATGCGCGCCGCACGCTAGGGAGCGAAGTTGCGGGCAACATCTGTGTCGTTCGGTGCAAGCCTCGTGCCCGCCACGAATGAAACAACGGCCCGACTCAGCAGCAGGTCGTCCTCGCCGACCGTGAACCAAGTTAGTTCGAGCGTTAGGTCTCAGTGAGGCTGTTCAATCTCTTCGAACTGCGCGCCGAAGCTGGCTCCCATCCATGGTCTGCACCGTGCTGATCGTCGAACCTCTCGCTCCTCGCTGCGAGACGCGCAGGGAAATCTGGATAGCTTTCTCCCGCGCAAGATCAGTCGTCGACATCACCGACGCAAACCTCAGTCCCGGCGTTACCGGCAAGCATGGCATCGATCTCGTTCAGCGAACCGATAATGGCGCGTCGGCCGGTGTGCAGAGCAAATTGGCAAGCAGCCTGCACCTTCGGTCCCATCGATCCCCCGGCAAACTGATGGCGTGACAGCGCCTGCGGTGTCACCCTACGAAGCGCACGCTGCTGGGGCAAGCCCCAATCCAGGAAGACTGCCGCGACGTCCGTCGCGATCACCAGGCAGTCCGCTTCCAGTTGCTGCGCCAGCAATCCACTGCACGCGTCCTTGTCGATCACTGCATCGACGCCGTGCGTGCTCCGCCCGTTCGTTGCGACTGCAACCGGAATGCCCCCACCGCCGGCCGCGATTACTAGCACACCGTGCTCGAGGAGCAGGCGGATGGAATCCAGACCCAACACTCGTGTCGGTTGCGGCGACGCGACGAGACGCCTCATGCCGCTGCCATCGCGACCGACGGTCCAACCTCGCCTCGCAGAAGCCTCTTTTGCCTGCTGCTCGGTGTAGACCGGACCGATGGGCTTGCTCGGGTGCTCGAAGGCTGGGTCCCGCGGATCGACCTCGACCCGGGTCAAGAGCGTGGTCACAGCTCGCGACGCCGGCAGCCGATTGGCCAGCTCCTGTTCGAGGAGATAGCCGATCATGCCGTCAGTCTGTGCCCCCAGGACGTCCAGCGGAAAGACGTCGTCTGCATCGTACGCGGCGGCCTCCAAGGCCAGCAGCCCGACTTGCGGGCCATTGCCGTGGGTCACGATGAGTTGGTTCCCCTCTGCAACCCGCGCGAGCTGAGTGGCTGCAACTTGGATGTTCTCCAACTGATTCGCGGGGCTCAGCGCCTGGCCGCGCTTGAGAAGCGCATTTCCGCCCAGGGCCACGACGAGTCTCACGACACTCTCCTTTGAAATTGCAACATCACGCCAGCGTCGCCACCAGGACAGCCTTGATGGTGTGCATCCGGTTTTCAGCCTGGGTGAAGACCACCGACGCTTCGGATTCGAAGACCTCGTCGGTGACCTCGACTTCCGTCAGACCGTAGCGCTCATGAATCTGACGTCCGACCTCCGTATCGAGGTTGTGAAAGGACGGCAGGCAATGCATGAAACGCGTTCTGGGTTTACCGGTCGCCCGCATCAGCGCGGAAGTGACCTGGTACGGCAGCAATTCGTCGATGCGCTGCTTCCAGACATCGTCGGACTCCCCCATCGATACCCACACGTCGGTGTAGAGGAAATCGGCTCCTGCGACCGCCTGACCCGGATCCTTCTCGATCGTGATCCGGGCGCCGGTACTGGCGGCCAGCACACGCATCTCTGCCACCAGTTCCGCCGGCGGCTGCAGTGCAGGCGGCGCGGCAATGCGGACGTCCATGCCCATCTTCGTTCCTCCGATCAGAAGCGAACAGCCCATGTTGAAGCGGGCGTCTCCGAGATAGCAGAACGACAGCTCGTGCAACGGTTTCTCTCCGAACTCCTCCATGGTGAACAGGTCCGCGAGGATCTGCGTAGGATGGGATTCGTCGGTCAGTCCGTTCCAGATGGGGACATGGGAGAAGCGGGCCAGTTCCTCCACGGCGCTCTGATGGAAGCCCCGATATTCGATGCCGTCGAACAATCGCCCCAGGACGCGCGCCGTGTCTTTGAGCGATTCCTTGTGGCCGATGTGTGACCCCGCAGAATCGAGGTAGGTCACGTGGCCGCCCTGGTCGTGCATCGCTACCTCGAACGAACAACGCGTGCGAGTCGACGACTTCTCGAAGATCAAGGCCACGTTCTTGCCCTTGAGCCGCGGTTGCTCCGTGCCAGCAGCCTTGGATCGCTTCAGCTCGGCGGCGAGATCAAGCAGGTATCGTATATCTCTGGGCGAGAAATCCTTCAGCGCCAGAAGGCTGCGGTTGCGCAGGTTAAAGCTCATGGGTGTCAGTTTCCGAAGGCGGGCGATGAAGAGAAGGTCACAGCGGATCGCGCTCCACAGGACAGGCCATGCAATGGCTACCGCCCCGACCGCGCCCGAGCTCGCCGCTCGGGATCGTGATGACTTCGACCCCCGCCTTGCGCAGCAGGGTGTTGGTGTAGCTGTTGCGGTTGTATGCCATGACGACGCCCGGTGCGATCGCGAGCAGGTTGTTGCCGTCGTCCCACTGCTCTCGCTGCGACTCATACGCATCACCACCCGTCGCCACCACACGGAGTCTGGTGTGGCCCATCGCGAGCGCCACGACGTCGAGAAACGCATTCGGCTCCGTCCGAACGTCGAGAGACCCTTCGCGCTTGCCTGGCCGCAGGGTGTGCACGCGAATTTCGTTGACGACATCCGGAAAGATCGTGACCAGGTTCTTGTCGCACATCGTGAAGACGGTGTCGAGGTGCATGGAGCCCCGAGACTTGGGTAGCTGCGCGGCCAGTACCTGGGTCGCCGAACCCGACGCGAAAAGTCGACGTGCCAACTGGCTCACGGCTTGAGGCGTCGTTCGTTCTCCCATGCCGACCAGGACAATGCCCTCGGAGAGAACCATGACGTCGCCACCTTCGATGCATGCCAGGCCGTGGTCGGCATCCGGATCACCCCACACCTCTTCGACCTTGCCAGCGAAGGTCGGATGGAACCGATACACGGAGGTGGTCAGTAGCGTTTCCTGGCGACGTGCGGGCCAAAACATCGAACAGAGCACTGCACGATTGCCGATCCAGCACGTGCTGTCGCGCGCAAAGAGCGTGTTCGGCAATGGCGGAAGAAGCAGGTCGGACGCGCCCGCGCACGCTGCCAGCAAGCCTATGGTCTCGAAAGGCAGATCTGCTCTCGTTACACCGCCGATCAGAAACTCGGCAAGTCGTTCCGGCGGCAGTTCGTCCAGCCAGGGCCGTAGCAACATCGCACCCTCGGCATCCATGTAGTCGGGTGCCAATTTTCGATCCAGCAGCCAGGCGCGCGCTTTCGGAACGGCGACCGTCGCGGCGAGCAGGTCATGCAACTCCAGCACTTCCACGCCGCGTTCCACCATGGCCGAGGTGAATGCGTCATGGTCGTTGCGCGCCTGGGCGACCCAGAGAACATCGTCGAAAAGTAACTCGCGGCAGTTGGCCGGCGTGAGGCGCTTTTGGGCGAGTCCTGGTCTGCAGACCAGCACTTTGCGGAGGCGGCCGATTTCCGAGTGGATCCCGTGGCTCTCGGTCATTCGGTGCTCCCCGGATGGTCAAAGGCAGACAGCGGTAACCGCTCTGGTGAAACGCCACAGCGCTGGAGATCGCCGCAAGAGCCTGCCAAGCCGCTTTGTCGGACAGTCGTCATCGTGAACTTCTCCCTGCGCGGTCGAAAGAACAACGATAGGGACGACGCTGGCGGTGGGTCTGTGCGCTCAGGCACATAAGACTCGTTGATTCGGAGACACGCGTCCGATGCCATGAGCGCGCAAGGTGACAGCCATCGGGGCTTCAGACGGTTCGGTCAACACGAGCCGCTCATCCGCGGACTCAAGAGCGGGATCTTGAACCGTGGAGCAGGCAACGACTGGGTATGTGCGCTATCGAACCGACGGTCTGCGATGCCGGCACTACAAGTCGGGTCGGAGTATGGATATCCGGGACCCAAGGGCCTGACCTCATCCATGAATCTCATCGCGATCCATCCAAGGCCTCGACATCGCAGTTCCTCTGCACGCGCTCTTCCATTTCCTCCTCTACACGCCCGTCTTCGCGAAGGCTGCCGAGAGCAACGAAGCCCGACTGGTCCAGCGACTGATCGACGCCCTTTCGCAATACGATTGTCGAACCGATGTCGTCCCCACGCTGACGGGCGCCAAGGTTGCCGCGCAGAGCGACATGTCGATCGGCTGCTTCCTACTGGCCATCGACGGCCCCGACGAGGCCGAAGTGCAGGCCCTCGTCCATACCATCCGTCATGAGCGCGGACTGGATACCCCGATCTACCTCATCAGCGAATTGACAGGCGTCGACAGCCTGTCGCTTCGGCCGCTCGGCGACGTCACGGGCTACATCTACCTCGACCAGGAGACGCCGGCGTTCTCAGCCAAGGAAACGATCTTCGCGCTCGAACGCTACGCGGCAGCGCTGAAGCCACCGTTCTTCGGGGCGCTGATGGACTACGAGTACGAGGGCAACCAGATGTGGACATGCCCCGGGCACCAGGGAGGCGAGTTCTACCGCCGCAGCCCGGCCGGGCGCCTGTTCGTGGAACACCTGGGCGACGCGGTCTTTCGCAACGACATCGACAACTCGGTGCCCGAACTCGGTGACCTGCTGACGCACGTCGGTCCGGCGCTGGCCGCACAGATGGAAGCGGCCAAGGTCTTCGGGGCAGATCGCACGTATTTCATCCTCAACGGTACCTCCACGTCGAACAAGGTCGTGACCGCGGCGCTGCTCAAGCGTGGCGACCTGGTGCTCTTCGATCGCAACAACCACAAGTCAAACCATCAGGGCGCGTTGATGCTGGCGGGCGCCATTCCGATCTACGTCGAGACCGATCGCAACCCCCAAGGGCTCATCGGCCCGATCGACTTCGATGCGCTCGACGAAAAGAAGCTGCGCGAGCAGATCAGGAACCATCCCCTCGTGACGGACAAGGAGGCCTGGCAGGGAGAGCGGCCATTTCGCCTGGCGATCATCGAACAGTGCAGCTACGACGGCACGATCTACAACGCCGGCAGTCTGATCGAGCGCATCGGCCACCTCTGTGACTACGTTCACTTCGACGAAGCCTGGGCAGGTTTCATGAAGTTCCATCCGCTCTTTGCAGGGCATTTTGCGATGGGGCTCAAGAACCTCGACGCCTCGAGCCCGGGCATCATCGCGACGCAGTCGACGCACAAGCAGCTCGCCGGCTTCTCACAGGCCTCGCAGATCCACGTACGCGACGAGCATCTCAAGGGGCAATCCCGACGAACCGGACACCGGCGCTTCAACGAGATGTTCATGCTGCACTGCTCGACATCGCCCTTCTACCCGCTGTTCGCAAGCCTTGACGTGGACGCGCACATGCACAAGGGGCGCAACGGGCTCGCACTTTGGGACGATGCGATCCGGGTCGGCATCGAGACCCGCAAGAAGCTACGCGCGCTCGCCGCGCAGTTCAAGGGGCCCGGTCAGGATGAGCGGACCCGCTGGTTCTTCGATCCGTTCGTGCCCGACCTAGTGACGAGTGACGAGACTGAGTTCAGTCCGGCGCTGGTCCGGGTTCCGTGGGAAGACATCCCGACGGACGTTTTGGCGCGCGACCCCGCTTGCTGGGCGCTCGCGCCTGACGCGCGCTGGCACGGCTTTCGCCATGCGTCGCCCGACTGGGCCATGACGGATCCGAACAAGCTGACGCTGATCACGCCGGGTTTCGATCGCAGCACCGGTGTATACGCTCCCACTGGGATCCCTGCCACGCTGCTGTCGGCCTATCTGCACGAGAACAACATCGTGCCAGAGAAGTGCGATCTCAACAGCATTCTCTTTCTCATGACGCCTGCCGTCGAAGCGGGAAAGTGCGCCTTGCTGATCTCGCGCCTGGTCGCCTTCAAGACGCTCTACGACGCCGACGCCCCGCTTGGGGACGTCCTTCCGACGACGCTCTCGCGCTATCCGTCTCGCTACGCCGGGTATTCGCTGCGGCGCCTTTGCGACGAAATGCATCAGTTCTACCGCGAGCACGACATCGCGTCTTTGCAACGCCTCTGCTTTCGAGGTGAACACTTCCCCGAGCAGGCGATGTCGGTACAGCAGGCAACCGAGGCGTTCGTCGGCAACCGCGTCGACTACCTGCCGCTCGCTCAATGCAAGGGGCGGATCTCCGCGACGCTCGCTCTCATCTATCCGCCAGGCATCGGCATCGTGGTTCCTGGGGAACGCTACGACGATCGCGCCCAGCCCATGTTGGACTACTTCCTCGTCTTCGAGGAGGCGTTCAATCGGTTCCCGGGCTTCGAATTCGAAGTCCAGGGGGTCTATGCGGACACGGTGGACGGGCGAGTCGTGTTTCACACCTACGTCGTTCAGGAGCCCGCATGACCACCCCGGCCGGAGTTGCTCCGCAAGGCGTACCGGGCATCCTCTACCGTCGCCGAGTCCTGGTGGTGCACAACGCCGTCGACGGACCCAGCGCCGGCATTCGCGCGACAGCGGCACTGGTCGATGCACTGCGCGCCCAGGACATTGACGTGATCACCGCCGCTTCCGAAGAGGAAGCCGAGGCTCAGATCCGCATGCACTCCCTGCTGCAGGCCGTTCTCGTGGACTGGGACCTCGCAGGGCACAAGGATCACAGGAGTGCACGCAAGGTCATCACTTCGGTGAGGACGCGGGCGGCGCGTCTTCCAATCTTCCTGCTCGCGTGCAGCGGCTCGATCGCCGACATCCCGGCCGACGTGCTGGCGGAGGTCAACGACTATGTCTGGCTCCTGGAGGATACGCCCGACTTCCTCGGAGGTCGTGTCGTGGCGGCGATCGATCGCTATCGGGCGACGTTGCTGCCGCGCATGTTCAAGGCACTCGCCAACTTCGCGCACGTGTACGAATACTCCTGGCACACCCCCGGACACGCTGGAGGAACCGCCTTTCTGAAGCATCCGGCCGGACGCGCATTCCTGGAGTTCTTCGGCGAGGAACTATTTCGATCGGACTTGTCCATCTCGGTCGGCGAACTGGGTTCCCTGCTCGACCACTCCGGCCCGATCGGCGAGGCGGAGCGCAACGCGGCGCGCGTGTTCGGCGCCGATCGCACCTATTTCGTCACCAATGGCTCGTCGACCTCGAACCGCGTGATCCTGATGGCGAGCGTGACACGCGACCAGATCGCTCTGTGCGACCGCAATTGCCACAAGTCCGTCGAACATGCCATGACGCTGTCGGGGGCGATTCCGACCTACTTGATGCCCTCAAGGAACTACCTTGGCCTGATCGGCCCGATCCCTGCGAAGCGTCTCGCCGCAAGTGCAGTCAGAAAGGCCATCGACGGCAACGCGCTCGTGACGTCGGGAATCGACCGCCGGGCCGTGCATGCGGTCGTCACGAATTCGACGTATGACGGACTTTGCTATGACGTGGAGCGCGTCGAAGCATTGATCGGGAAGTCGGTAGATCGGCTCCACTTCGACGAGGCCTGGGACGGGTACGCGCGATTCAACCCGATCTACGCCGGACGTTTCGCGATGCGCGGCGATGCGGGGCAGGCTCGGGCCGACGGACCGACGCTTTTCGCCACGCAGTCGACGCACAAGCTGCTCGCGGCGTTGTCGCAGGCCTCCTATATCCATGTCAGGGATGGTCGACGACCCATCTCTCATGCGCGATTCAACGAAGCGTTCATGATGCACGCGTCGACGTCGCCGCAATACGCGATCATCGCGTCCAACGACATCGCCGCGGCAATGATGGATGGACCGTCGGGCGAGGCGCTCACGGGGGAGTCCATCGCGGAGGCCATCGCCTTTCGGCAGACGCTCGCCCGACTTTCCGTCGAGTTCGAGTCCAAAGGAAGTTGGTTCTTCACCGCGTGGCAGCCGGACACCGTCAGGGAAGGCAAAGGTCACAGGAAGACGCCGTTTCACCTCGCGGACCCGCAGCGGCTTGCAAGGGATGCGCGGGCCTGGGTTCTGCGTCCCGGTGACGACTGGCACGGGTTTTCCGATCTCGACGACGGGTATTGCATGCTCGACCCGATCAAGGTGTCGGTCGTCACGCCAGGGATGGCGCGAAACGGCAAACTGGCTACAACCGGCATCCCCGCGACGCTCCTCGCGGCCTATCTCGATGCACAAGGCATCGTTGTCGAGAAGACGACCGATTTCACATGCCTCTTCCTCTTCTCGATGGGCGTGACGCGCGGCAAGTGGGGTACGCTCGTGAACGCGCTGCTCGGCTTCCATCGCGACCTCCTCGCCAACGCGCCCCTCGAACGCGTCATTCCGGCGCTCGTGGCGGCCCACCCCATCCGCTATGGCCCGCTCGGCCTGCGGGACCTCGCCGAGGCCTTGTTCGCAGCTGTCAAGAAGCATCGGACGACGGAACTGATGTCGGCGGCATTCGGCGTGCTTCCCGCACCCGTTCTGTCCCCGGCCGGTGCCTATGAACGACTCGTCAACGACGACGTCGAAGCAGTGCCCCTGGATCGAATGGAAGGGCGCACCGTCGCGACCGGCGTGGTGCCCTACCCGCCCGGCATTCCGCTGCTGATGCCCGGTGAGAACGCCGGCGCCGCCATTGGCCCATTGCTCGGATACCTCAAGGCGCTGGAGGCATTCGATGCCGACATGCCGGGCTTCGCCCATGACACGCACGGCGTCGAGGTTGTCGATGGACTGTACCGGGTGCTGTGCGTGACGAATCGATGACTGCCCATCAGGCGCATCGCATGACAACGAACTCCATTGAAAGCATGACATGACAGACGCTCCGTCGAGTTCGAAGAACACGCACAAGCTGGGCCTGGTCGCCATGACCTTGCTGGTCATCAGCGCGATGGTCGGCGGCGGCGCGTTCAACCTGCCGCAGAACATGGCCCAGAAGGCGGCACTTGGCGCGGTGATCATTGCCTGGGTTATTTCGGGCCTGGGTATCTTTTTCCTGGCACGGACGTTTCAAGCGCTCGCAGACGTCAAGCCTGACATCACCGCGGGCATCTACATGTACTCGCGCCAGGGCTTCGGCAAGTACGCGGGGTTTCAGATTGCCTGGGGCTACTGGCTGTCATCCGCCTTCGGCAACGTCGGCTTCGGCGTGCTGCTCATGGACACGCTCAACTATTTCTTCCCGCCCTACTTCAAAGGCGGAAATACCTGGGAAGCGGTACTGCTCGCATCCGGCGTCTTCTGGGTTCTGAATTGGCTGGTGTTGCGGGGAATCAAGGGGGCGTCTGCGCTCAACGTGATCGGAACGGTCGCCAAGTTCGTCCCGATCGTCGTGTTCGTCGGGGTCGTCGCGATCTCGATGAAAACCGGGTTGTGGACCACCGACTTCTGGGGCAACGTCGTATCGAACGTCGCTGGCGCGAAGCCGCTCGGGAGCGTCCTCGCCCAGGTCAAGAGCACCATGCTCGTGACACTGTGGGTCTTCATCGGCATTGAAGGCGCCGTGGTGATGTCCGACAAGTCCGATGCGAAGACCGTGAGTCGAGCCACCCTGCTGGGATTTTTCGTCACCACGCTGCTGTACGTGCTGATCTCGGTCCTGCCGTTCGGCGTGATGACCCAGGCCCAGCTTGCGGTCATCGACCCACCGTCCATGAGTGCGGTCCTGGGCTCGATCGTCGGCAAATGGGGGACGTATTTCATCAACGCTGGAGTGCTGATCTCAATCCTCTCCTGCTGGCTCGTCTGGACGATCCTGGTCGCCGAACTGCCCTGGGCCGGTGCGAAGGACGGCACCTACCCCAAGGTGTTCGCGGCGACCAACGCCAACGGCGCGGCGTCCGTCTCGCTGTGGGTATCCACTGCGGTGATGCAGGCAATGATGATCCTGGTGTACTTCTCGAACAACGCCTGGAACGTGATGCTCTCCATCACCGGGGTGATGATCCTGCCTGCCTACATCGGCGCCACCGGCTTTCTCTGGAAACTCATGGCGACGGGGCAATACCCGGCGACCGCCAAGATCGGCAAGGCGCAGGCGATGCTCTGCAGCGTCCTCGGCACCGTCTATGGCTTCTGGCTTGTCTATGCGGCTGGCCTGCAATACATGCTCGCCGGTGCCATCTTCTTCGCGCTCGGCAACGTCGTGTTCATCTGGGCACGAAAGGAACATGCCCCCAGCGAGCCGCCGTTCGCAAAGATCGAAATGATCGTTGCGATCGCGATCGTGGTGGCAGGGATCGCGGCGCTATGGATGCTGTTCACAGGACGACTGAGCCAGGTCTATACCCCTTGACGGAGTCGGCCCCGACATCCCCATGTCGCGACCAAAACGAGCCTTGACGTGCCACCCACGTCGATGACTGCCACCCCGAAGAGAGACTCCCATGATGTTGCGCCCAATCGCTTCACTATTCGCCATCGCGCTTGTTCTCGATGCCCGGCTCGCCCGGTCACAGACGATGGACGAAATGCGTGCCGAACTCAAATCGCTGCGGGCCGAGATCGACGCGCTCAAGACGCAGAAAAGCGTGGCGACGATCTCGCCCGCACAGCCCGCTGCGGTCGCCACTCCGGTGGTGCAGATCCCGGTACCCGATCCACGCACCGCGGGTCGGCTGAGGGCCGCGTCATCTGCAGCCTCAGTGCCCGAAAGCGCCATCCCTGGAGGCATGCTGATCCCGGGAACAACGACATCGTTGCATCTCTACGGGATCGCGGAGGCGCACGCAATCCACGATGTCAAGCAATCGAGCTCACCGGATATCTTCACTGATCTGACGTTTCAGCCTCTGAATTCTGCAGGGGGGCAGACGGGGAAGACCCAGTTCACCGCCGAGACCACGCGCATCGGCTTCGAAAGTTCAACCCCCGCCGCAAGAGGCGTCATCTCCACCAAGATCGAAGCGGACTTCTACAGCTACGGAACGGACAAGCGCAACCTGTTCCGCCTCCGCCACGCCTACGGCGAGTATGACGGCTGGCTGGTCGGACAGACCTGGTCGACGTTCATGGATGTCGACGACCTGCCCGAGACCGTCGACTTCAACGGACCCATCGGCGCGCCATTCTCGCGCCGCGCAATGGTTCGATACGCGTTCGGCGATGCGACGAAAGGCGTTCTGGTGACCCTTGCGGCTGAAGACCCCGTTGACCAGTTCGGCGGCGGAAGCATCAACGAACGGATGCCCGAACTGGTGGCGCGGGTCGACAAGACCTTCGGTTGGGGCGCCCTCAACCTGCGTGCGCTCACGCACGAGAAGCGCTCGCCCAGCGAGACAAGACGAGGTTACGGATTCGGACTCGGCAGCAGCGTCAAGCTCGGCGACAAGGACACACTCATGGGCCAGTACACGCGGGTGGACGGCGATGTCGATCAGCTCTACGGATCGAACGGGTACGCCATCGAGGCTCAGACAGGTGCCATCTCGTTCGACCAGAGCCAGGGCCTCGTCGTCGGCTACGCGCACGTCTTCAGCGACAAGCTGCGCGGAAACGTATCGACCGGATTCATCCGAGGAACGAGCGCGCAGGCCGTGGACAACCGGACGCTCGAAGAGGCCTTTTTGAATCTCATCTACTCGCCAGTCAAGGCGATCGACCTCGGCGGCGAATGGATCTACGGCTCGCGCAGAACATTCGGCGACGGGACGGGGACACTGTCGCGTTTCGACCTCATGGCGCGCTACAGCTTCTGATCGAGTCGCAACGCGACCGGTCACGCCAAGTCGCAGTCGCCATCTGGCCCGCAGGCAACGCGCCCATGCGAAGTTCGTCCGCATAGGTCGAACCGCCACACGCCGGACCGTCCTCGACGTCCGATCGAGAGCGTCAGTGTATCGCGAGAACCCCGCTCCTGGACGCCAGGTGCGGCATCCAGGAGTCATCGAGGCGAATCAGCAATTTCAGTTCTTCGCAAAGTGCGCGCCCCAATAGTCAGCGACTTTCTGGCTCTGGGACGCAAAGTCGCCGTGTACCGAGAACTGATCCTCCTTGACCTGGGGCGCGCCGTCCATGCTGGACTTCTGAGTGTCCAGCACCAGCAACTCGGCGCCGGGCGCGACCTTGAAGTCATCCCAGGGAACCGGAACGTACTTCTTGCCGATACCGAAGATGCCGCCGCGGCCGATCACCAGGTACGCGATCTTGCCAGTCTGCGGGCTCATCACGATGTCATCGACACTTCCGAGGTTGTCTCCCTGCACGTTGACGACCCCCGCGCCGACGAGTTGATCGGATCGAAAGGCCGAGTCGCTTCCGGTCACAGAGACGGCCGCGGCAATCTGTTGGTGGCGCCAGCCGAACGAATCGACGTGCGTGACCTTGTCGTTGCGCAACTCGGCGGCGTAGGCGGAGTAGATGTCGCGGGTCGAGCTCAACAGTGTCTCGCAGGCCTCCTGTTCTCCGCGTTGCGCCAGGATGTTGGCCGACGCCATCAGTGTGCGCACTTCATAGCCAGGCCGCGCCCGCCAGTAGCCCGTGGCTTGCGGCTTGTTGGCCACCGGCAAATGCTCTCCACCGTAGGCATACCCGTAGCCGTACATCGGGTAGCCATAACCGTAGCCAGAGCCGTGAAACCAGTAGCCGTCTTTCTGCAGCACGCTGTCGAACGCCGTCAGATCGTTCAGGCACTTCTGGGCCGGCTTGGCGGCAGGCTCCGCTGCGTTCACTGCTCCGAGCGCAAGAAAGGCGGCGGTCGCAACGGCGACGAGCTTCAAGCTCGAACGGATGACATGAATGGATTGGGACATGATTTCTCCTGGTTCAAAGGGCGGGCGAGAGCGCGGCGCTTCCCGCCCAATATCCGGTGCGGCCATAGTGCTGGTACAAGCTCAGGTCCTGTTCGGGCCCCCAGACACTGCTCGAGTCGTAGGGCGGCGCAGCCTTCACGGACTCGCGCGTCAGATCGACCGAGAGGGTCTCGGCCGTCCAACTCGCGCCGGTAATCCACCGAGGCGCGATCAACACCTTGTGACCGACCCACCAGTTGCTCGTGTTGACGATGACGTATCGGATGGCCCAGGTCTCTTCGTCGAGCAGAAAGCCGTCGACGTGGCCGATCTCTCCGTCGGTGGCGTGCAGGTGGTATCCCACGACCTCCTTGCAACTCCGCAGATGCGGATCGTCATTGCGAATCCGGTCCTGCTCCGCCTTTCGGTAGGCCTTCGCCTCCAGCTCGCGTTCCGGCCTGTTCAGTCCATAGCCGATATAGCCCGGAATCATCGCGTAGGGGTACATGCCATTGCCCCACATGCCCGCGCCGCCCCAGTACGAGGGATAGCCGTAGTAACCGAGATAGCTGAGCTCGTTCTGGCGCGACAGTGGCTTGTCCGTGTCGATATCGGGGCTATCCTTGACCTGCGCCATCGTGATCGAGACGGGCAATGTCCGCTCGAGCCAGTCTGGATCATGAATGGATACCGGAGAGATCAGCACGCGCCGACCCGCGAGCCAGGATCCGGTGTCGACCACCAGGTATCGAATCACCCAGGAATCGTCGTCGAAGTAGAAGTCCTTGACATGACCGACGTGTCCATCGGTGGCGCCGATGCTGTAGTTCTTCAGATCATGGGTGCTGCGTAGCATGGTGTTTGTCCTTTGAAGTGCCGAGCAATGCGCGCCGGCGAAACGTCTGGTCGCCGCGAAACGTCATGACGTCCGGTTTCGATCAGAGGCACGAAGAGGTGCTTGCGGTCAATTTGTGACCTGTGCAATTTCACGTCTGTGCGTTTCCGAACATCACAGGCTCAAGCTGTCCGGAACCCGTCGGACGCCGCGCCGATCGCTGCCACAAGGTTGCCCCGCACGCGCCGGCACTGCTTGTGCATGAGCACTTCCTGTGCGGCAACGCACAGACGCGACGCCGTCAGCGCGCGTACGGTGAATAGATTCGGTTGAGCGTTCACGGAGCGGGCGCTTCGAATTGAACGAGCGCGCGAACTGCCCCGCCGCAACACCGGACAAGGAAATCATTGCTCATGAAGACTGACACGCTCTCGCCCGACCAGCTCTACAAGATTGACGCCTACTGGCGGGCAGCGAACTACCTCGCGGTCGGGCAGATCTATCTCTACGAGAACCCGATGCTGCGTGAACCCTTGACGATGGCCCACGTCAAGCCGTTGGTCGTGGGGCATTGGGGTACGGTTCCCGGCCAGAACTTCATCTACGTCCACCTGAACCGCGCGATCAAGAAGTACGACCTCAACATGTTCTATGTCTCCGGCCCGGGGCACGGGGGCGCGGCATTGGTCGGCAATGTCTATCTCGAAGGCACCTGGAGCGAGGTCTACCCCGACGTCACGCAGGACCTGGCCGGGATGAGGAAGCTGTTCAAGCAGTTCTCGTTCCCCGGTGGCATCTCGAGCCACGTGGCGCCCACGACACCCGGGTCGATCCATGAAGGCGGCGAGCTGGGCTACTCGCTCAGCCACGCGTTCGGGGCCGCCTTCGACAATCCCGACCTGGTCGTTGCCTGCGTCGTGGGTGACGGCGAGGCCGAGACCGGACCGCTGGCAACCGCGTGGCAATCGACCCGGCTGCTGAACCCGATCACGGACGGCGCGGTGTTGCCCATCCTGCACCTCAACGGCTTCAAGATCAGCAATCCGACACTCCTCGCGCGGATCGGCCACGAAGAGCTCGAACAGTTCTTCTGCGGCTGCGGCTGGGCTCCCCTGTTCGTCGAGGGCGACGACCCGGCTCCCATGCATCAGCGCATGGCCGAGGCCGTCGATCGCGCCGTCGAACAGATCCAGCGGATCCAGGACGACGCACGCAATCGCAACGTGAAGAGCCCGCCACGCTGGCCGATGATCGTGCTGAGATCGCCCAAGGGGTGGACGGGTCCCAAGGAAGTGGACGGTCTTCAGATCGAGAACACGTTTCGATCGCACCAGGTACCGCTCCTCGTGAATCCCGACTTCCCGGCGCACGTGCAGTTGCTCGAGACCTGGATGAAGAGCTACAAGGCCGACGAGCTGTTCGACAGCACCGGACGCCTGCGGCCCGAGCTCGCCGAGCTGGCGCCGCGGGGCGACCGGCGCATGGGCGCCAACCCGCACGCAAACGGCGGCCTGCTGCTGAGCGCACTGGACATGCCGGACTTCCGCGCCCACGCGGTCCACGTATCCGCGCCGGGCGCCTCGCAAGCGCAGGACACGCTGGTGCTGGGAACCTTCCTGCGCGACGTGGTCAAGCTGAATGAGCGGCGCGCCAACTTCCGCATCTTCGGCCCGGACGAAACCCTGTCCAACCTGTTGGGCGCAGTCTTCGAGGCGACCAATCGCCAGTGGGACGCACAAACGCTGGACAATGACGAATTCCTCGCGCCCTCGGGGCGTATCCATGACTCCATGCTCAGCGAGCACCAGTGCCAGGGCTGGCTCGAAGGCTACCTGCTCACCGGACGGCATGGCTTGTTCAACAGCTACGAGGCGTTCATCCGCATCGTCGACTCGATGTTCAGCCAACATGCCAAGTGGCTCAAGGTGACGCGGGAGCTGCCGTGGCGCAGGCCCATCGCGTCATTGAACTACCTGCTCGCATCCCATGTCTGGCAGCAGGACCACAACGGCTTCACCCACCAGGATCCGGGCTTCATCGACCATGTGATCAACAAGAAGGCGGACATCGTCCGGGTGTACCTGCCGCCCGACGCCAACTGCCTGCTGTCGGTCACCGATCACTGCCTGCGCAGCCGCAACTACGTCAACGTCGTGGTCGCGGGCAAACACGCGCTGCCCCAATGGCTGACCATGGAAGAGGCCGTCATCCACTGCACCGAAGGTATCGGCATCTGGAAGTGGGCCAGCAACGACCTCGACGGGGATCCGGACATCGTGATGGCGTGCTGCGGCGATACGCCGACGCTCGAGATCCTGGCCGCTGTCTCCCTCTTGCGCGAACACCTGCCCGACCTGAAGGTTCGAGTCATCAATGTCGTCGACCTGATGAAGCTGCAGTCGTGCAGCGAGCACCCGCACGGCCTGGACGAAGCAGATTTCGACTCGCTGTTCACCAAGGACAAGCACGTCGTCTTCGGATTCCATGGTTACCCGTCGCTCGTGCACCGTCTGACCTATCGCCGCACCAACCGCAACCTGCATGTACATGGCTACAAGGAGGAAGGAACGATCACGACGCCGTTCGACATGCGCGTGCAAAACGAGCTCGACCGGTTCCATCTCGTGCAGGACGTGGTGGATTGCCTGCCTCATCTGGGCAGTCGCGGCGCCTATCTGAAGCAGATGACGCACGACAAGCTGATCGAGCACAAACACTACATCGACAAGCACGGTCAGGATCTGCCAGAGATCTCAAAATGGACGTGGAAATCGTGAACCGGAGTAACCATGATGGCTGCTATGGAACAGCTTGAAATGGAAGCGCATCGCGCTCAACTGAGATCCGACCTGAGATCCCTGGTCGAAAAATATCGCGCGATCTTCGATTGGGACATCCCTGGAGTCGATCAGGCCGATGCTGACAGATTGATCATCGACGCCCTTCGGAAGTCGCTCGACGAAATTGTTGACCAAACAGCCCGCCGAGCTGCCGCATGACGCCGCGCAGCGTCGAGGACACATCCATTCGCAAGAACTCAGGTATCGGGAGTTGCCTGTGATCGGCTTGCTGCGTGTCTTCATTGTGCGACACGGCGAGACGGCGTGGTCGTTGTCGGGTCAGCACACGGGTCACACGGACCTGGCCTTGACTCAGAGCGGCGAACAAGCAGCTCGAAAGCTCGGGCCCGCCCTGGAGCAGATCGCGTTCTCGATGGTACTGACCAGTCCCCGGCTGCGCGCGCACCAGACCTGCGAACTAGCCGGGTTCGGTGGCCGTGCCCAGGTCGATCCGGACCTCGCGGAATGGGACTACGGCGCCTATGAAGGCAAGCGAACTGCAGCTATCCGGCTCGATCGCCCGGATTGGGACATCTGGCGAGATGGCTGTCCTGACGGCGAGACACCGGCACAAGTCTCCGTCAGGGCAGATCGCGTCGTCGCGCACTTGCGATCGCTGGTCGGGGCCGTGGCACTCTTCTCGCATGGCCAGTTCGCACGCGTGCTGGCCGCCAGATGGGTCGGTCTGGCTGCCTGCCACGGACAGCATTTCGCATTCGATCCTGCATCGATCAGTACGCTCGGATTCGAAGCCGACGATCCCGACCGGCCGGTCATCTCGCTGTGGAACGCCTCCCCAGCCGCACTGGGTGGCGTCAGATCGTCAAGGTCGATCCCGTGCTGACCCTCATCGGCCGGCGATGTCGATCGATCTCGCAGCGGTCATTGGTGCAGACGACGATTCTCACGACGCGAGCATCTCGAAGAAAAGTCGGACGCCGAGCCTCGATTCAAGTCGGCAGCACGACTGCATCTGTCCAAGAGATAGGCATGTCATGACGATCCATTCCGAGGACTTCCGCGTCAAGCTGTTCGCCAAGGTCGACCTGCAGCAGTGGCCGACACACGTGAAGCCCGTCTGCAAATCGAAAAAGGAATACAAGGCGCTGCTGAAGGACCATGTCGAGCAACTTAGCGCGCTGCAGCAGCTGCACTATGCATCGAATCGTCACGCGTTGCTGCTGATCTTTCAGGCGATGGACGCGGCGGGCAAGGATGGCGCGATCCGACACGTGATGTCGGGTGTCAACCCACAAGGGTGCCAGGTGTTCAGCTTCAAGCATCCGAGTGCCCTGGAGCTGCAGCACGATTTCCTGTGGCGTACCACGCGGGATCTGCCCGAGCGCGGACGCATCGGAATCTTCAATCGTTCCTACTACGAGGAGGTTCTGATCACCCGCGTTCACCCCGCTCTTCTTCGAGCGGAAGGCGTCCCCGACATGCCTCCGGACGAAGAGACGTTCTGGCTCCAGCGTTACCGCTCGATCGTGGATCTCGAAAGGCACCTGCACGCCAACGGGACACGCGTTGTCAAGTTCTTCCTGCACTTGTCCAAGGATGAGCAGCGCAGGCGTCTTCTGGCACGCATCGATGCAAGCGACAAGAATTGGAAATTCAGTACTGCGGATGTCGAGGAGCGCAAGTTCTGGGACGACTACATGCGCGTCTACGGCCAGTGCCTGACGGCGACCAGCACCGAGGATTCCCCCTGGTACGTCGTGCCTGCCGACGACAAGGACAGTGCCCGGCTGATCGTGTCGCGAGCGATCCTCGATGCCTTCGAGAATCTGAAGATGAGCTACCCGGCCGTCACCCCTGCGCGCAAGCGCGAGCTGCGGGACATCCGCAAGAAGCTCGAGGAGTAGCCCTGACGCTCTGGCCGCGAAGCCGCGCTGTGTGCTCCATCGCACAGACTCCTTCTGTGCCGCGGCATAGGCTGCATCGATCGATCAGGCAACGCGACACCATGAACTCTCCCGTCAAGTCCCCCGTCTCGTTGCGACGCCGCCGACCGGCCAAGGCCGCGCGGGGAGCATTGAACGCGCAGGCATCGGTGACAGGCAACATGGGGGTTGTCACGGCCATTCGGGGTAGTGTCGTCGACGTTCGATTCGACGGCCATCTTCCGGCGATCGACACCGTTCTGCATGCGGGCGACGGCGACCGGATCGTCATCGAGGTGTTGACGCAGCGCGACGAACGCCATGTGCGCGGCATCGCGCTGACGACGACCGAGGGACTCGCGCGCGGCACCTCGGTTCGCGACACCGGCGGGCCGCTGCGCGCTCCGGTCGGCAAGGCCATCGTCTCACGAATGTTCGACGTGTTCGGCAACCCGATTGACCTCCGAGAGCCGTTGCGCGACGTCGAATGGCGTTCGGTGCATCGCGCGCCACCGGCGTTGGCCAAGCGGTCCACGAAGTCCGAGGTCTTCGAGACGGGCATCAAGGTCATCGACGTTCTCACGCCCCTCGAGCGCGGCGGCAAGGCCGGGCTGTTCGGGGGCGCAGGCGTCGGCAAGACCGTGCTGTTGACCGAGATGATCCACAACATGATCGACCACCAGGACGGCGTCAGCATCTTCTGCGGCATCGGCGAACGGTGCCGCGAGGGCGCCGAGCTCTACGACGCCATGAAGGACGCGGGCGTGCTGCCCAAGATGGTGATTATCTTCGCGCAGATGAACGAGCCCCCGGGCGCGCGCTTGCGCGTCGGCCAGGCCGCGCTGACGATGGCCGAATACTTCCGCGACGACGAGCACCGTGACGTGCTGCTGCTCGTCGACAACATCTTCCGTTTCATCCAGGCCGGCATGGAGGTCTCCAGCCTGATGGGACAGATGCCCTCGCGGCTCGGCTACCAGCCCACCATGGGCACCGAGCTCGCCGGACTGGAGGAGCGCATCGCCAACACCGACAGCGGCGCGATCACGTCGATCCAGGCCGTCTACGTGCCGGCGGACGATTTCACCGACCCGGCGGCCGTCCACACCTTCTCCCACCTGTCAGCCTCCATCGTGCTGTCGCGCCAGCGCGCCAGCGAAGGCCTCTACCCGTCGATCGATCCCCTGCAATCGAGTTCGAGGATGGCCACGCCCGGTATCGTCGGCGACAGGCACTACGCGTTGGCGCAAGAGATCCGGAGCACGCTCGCGGAATACGCCAAGCTCAAGGACATCATCGCCATGCTGGGGTTGGAACAACTTTCGCCGCCGGACCGCACGGTCGTCGCCCGCGCACGCCGGCTGGAACGCTTCCTGACTCAGCCGTTCTTCACCACAGAGCAGTTCACCGGGCTGAAGGGCAAACTCGTGAGCCTGGCGGACTCGCTCGATGGATGCGAACGCATCCTCCACGACGAATTCAACGACCGGCCCGAGAGCGCGCTCTACATGATCGGAGCGATCTCCGAGGCCAAAGGCAAGGGCAAGGACAAGCCCGCGCCGCCAAAGGCACCTGTCGACTCCGCCGCGTCGGCGGGGGCGCGCAAACCGCAGGATCCCGCTCATGCAGCCATCGCTCATGCACCTTAGGGTCCTGCTGCCGTTCCAGGTGTTTGCGGATGAACCGGACGTATCGCGCATCGTTGCGGAGACGCCGGAGGGCTCGTTCGGCTTGCTGCCACATCGCCTCGACTGCGTCGCCGCACTCGCGCCCGGCATCCTGATCTACCAATGCACCGGTCACGACGAGGTCTGTGTCGCCGTGGATGAAGGCGTGCTCGTCAAGACGGGAGCCGACGTGCTCGTCTCCGTTCGTCGTGCCCTGGGCGGCAAGGATCTCGGCCAACTGCGCGAGGCCGTGGTGCAGGACTTCCTCACGCGGGACGCGCAAGAACAGGATCTGCAGTCGGTGCTGGCGCGACTGGAAGCAGGCTTCATGCGCCGATTCGCGGGATTCGAGCATGAGTGATGACCCCGTGAAACCACTCCCTGCGGAGCGGACGCCCCGTCCCAGCCTGGCCGAACAGGTAGGCGCCAAGGCGGCCCGCAAGATCCGGGCACGTCGCGACGCCACGCCGGGGGTCTGGTACGGCCTGGGAACGATGGGGCTCGTCGGCTGGTCGATCGTGATACCCACGCTGCTCGGCGCGGCGCTCGGTCTCTGGCTGGACGACCACCACCCCGGCGCCCATTCCTGGACGCTGGCGTTGCTTGTCGCAGGACTCACGCTGGGTTGCCTCAACGCCTGGCGATGGGTTGCCGGGGAAGATCGGGACATGCATGCAGACGACGGAGATGGCAATGCCTGAATTGCACGATGCCCGGATCGCCGCCCTCCTGCTGAGCGCACTGGCCATGCTTTGCGGCACCTTGCTCGGCGGCTTCTTCTACGGCGGACTCTGGTGGACGGTTCGCCATCTCACGAGCTCGCGCCACCCCGCAGCGACCGTCTTCACCAGCATGCTGTTGCGCATCGGCATCTCTCTCGGCGGCTTCTATGTCGTGGGGCACAGCGACTGGGTGCGTCTGATCTCATGCCTGCTCGGGTTCCTGCTCGCACGCGCGGCGGTGACGTGGTTCACCCGCCGTTGGGCATCCGCGCCCGCCGGCCAACCCCCCGGACTGCGTCATGCGCCTTAGCCCCGACCAATCGATCTTCTGGCAGTCCGGCTTTGTCAAGCTCAATGCCACGATCGTCTTCACCTGGGCACTGATGATCGTGCTGGTCCTGATCTCCGCCCTCGTCACGCGCAAGCTGGGGTCCGGCCGCAAGCTGTCGCGCTGGCAGAGCCTGCTGGAAATTCTGGTCACCTCGATCCTGACGCAGGTCGAGGACGTCGGCCTGAGACAGCCGAAGAAGTACATCGCCTTCCTCGGAACGCTTTTCCTGTTCGTTGCGGCGTCCAGCCTTTGCACCGTCATTCCCGGCTTCGAGCCGCCGACGAGCTCGTTGTCGACGACCGCGGCACTCGCGGGTTGCGTCTTCATCGCCGTGCCGTTCTTCGGCATCGCAGGACAAGGACTCGGCGGCTACCTCAAGACCTACGTGCAGCCGACCATCGTGATGCTGCCCTTCAACCTCATCAGCGAGCTGTCGCGCACCCTGGCGCTGGCGGTCCGCCTGTTCGGCAACATGATGAGCGGCTCGATGATCGTTGCCATCCTGCTCACGATCACGCCTTTCGTGTTCCCTGTCGTGATGACTTTGCTCGGGCTGCTCACGGGCATGGTGCAGGCCTACATCTTCAGCATCCTGGCCGCCGTCTACATCGCGGCCGCCACCCGAACCGGCAAACCCGACACCAAGACAGACGCTTCCGGCGCCAAGCCGGCCCCGTCTGGCTGATGCAACCAACAGCAAGCAGAAAGCCTTCCATGGACAGTTTGACTCTCATCGCAGTGGCCTCCATCGTCATCGCCGGCCTCACCACCGGTTTCGGCACGATGGGGCCGGCCCTGGCGGAGGGGCGTGCCGTCGCCACGGCGCTCACCGCCCTCGCGCAGCAACCCGACGCCTCCGCGACCATCACCCACACGCTGTTCGTCGGCTTGGCAATGATCGAGTCGACGGCGATCTATTGCTTCGTCGTGTCGATGATCCTGATCTTCTCCAACCCGTTCTGGAACGCAGCGATCGCCACCGCCGCCAAGGCGGCCGGGAAGTAGATCATGCTGATCGACTGGTTCACCGTCGGCGCGCAGGCGCTCAACTTCATCATCCTCGTGGTGCTGATGAAGCACTTTCTCTACAAGCCGGTGCTCGATGCCATTGATGCACGGGAGAAGCGCATCGCGGACGAACTGGCCGACGCGGATCAGAAGAAGACCGATGCCCAGAAGGACGGCGACGACTTCCGTCGCAAGAGCGCAGACTTCGACAAGCAAAGGACCGAATTGCTGAGCAAGGCGACGGCGGAGGCACAGGCCCAGCGCGACACGCTGATCACGGCCGCGCACACGGCTGCGGACGACATCGCTGCGAAACGCCAGGAGGCGTTGGTCGGTGACGCCCGCAACCTGAACAAGGCGCTGCTCCAGAGGGCACAGGCGGAAGTGTTCGCCGTGGCGCGCCAGGCGCTGACCGATCTGGCGACCGTCAGCCTGGAGGCTAGCGCCTGCGAGGTTTTCGTTTCCCGACTTCGCGCATTGGACGGCCCTGCGAAGGTCGATCTTTCGAAGGCGATGACTGCGCCGACCGGGTCGGTGCTCGTTCGCAGTGCGTTCGCGCTGCCGACCGTTCAACGCACCGCCATTCACAAGGCGATCAACGATACCTTTGCGATGAAGGTCGAGTTACGCTACGAGACGGCTCCGGAGCTCGTGGGCGGCATCGAGCTCAGTGCCAACGGGCAGAAGTTCGCGTGGAGCATCTCGGACTACCTGGCATCGCTTGAACACTGCGTGGACGAACTGCTCAAGGACGCCGCGCCCGCAAGTTCAGCCGCACCGGCGCCGCCGGAACCGGCAGAAACTCCAGCGGCCCACCCCGACGCCGAGCCGGCGGCGACGGCGAAATCGGCATGAGTACCGCGCCGGACACACTGCAGGTCGCCTTCGACCGCGTCTTCGGTGCCATCGATCAGGCGAGGAAAAGCTTCGTACCGGAACTTGTGGCCCGAGAGGTCGGAACGATCCTTTCCGTGGCAACCGGCATTGCCCATGTCAGCGGCCTACCCGGCGTCGGATACGCCGAACTGATCCGCTTTCCCGGCGACGTTTCAGGCATCGCCTTCAACGTCGACGACGATGAGATCGGGGTCGTTTTGCTGGGCGACCATACCCATCTGCATGCGGGCGACGAGGCCTTGCGCGAAGGCCGGGTGATGGACGTGGCAGTCGGGGATGGCTGGCTGGGGCGGGTCATCGATCCGTTGGGGCGTCCGCTCGACGAACAAGGTGCGTTCACCGGCGATCAGCGATCGCCGATCGAGCGCCCTGCCCCTGCAATCATGGAACGTGCGCCGGTCATCGTCCCGCTGCAGACAGGCCTGAAGGTAATCGACGCGCTCATCCCCATTGGACGCGGCCAGCGCGAGCTGATCCTCGGCGACCGGCAAACCGGCAAGACCTCGATCGCAATCGACACCATCGTCAACCAGCGGGGCCGCGACGTCGTCTGCGTCTACTGCGCGATCGGGCAGCGCGCCTCTGCGGTGGCCAAGGTCGTTGCCGTCCTGCGTCGAGAAGAGGCGCTTGCCTATACCGTCGTCGTCGTCGCCGAAGGCAACGACGCTCCAGGTCTCGCGTACATCGCGCCCTATGCCGCGACCAGCATCGCAGAGCACTTCATGGAGGCGGGGCGCGACGTCCTCATCGTCTACGACGATCTCACGCAACACGCCCGTGCCTACCGCGAGCTGTCGCTGCTGCTCGGGAGGCCGCCGGGGCGCGAGGCGTTTCCCGGCGACATCTTCTACATCCATTCCCGCCTGCTCGAGCGCGCCACCCATCTGAACAAGGCGCGTGGCGGCGGCTCGTTGACGGCGCTGCCCGTCATCGAAACCGAGGCGGAGGACATCTCCGCCTACATCCCGACCAACCTCATTTCCATCACCGACGGCCAGATCTATCTGTCGCCCACCTTGTTCCAACTGGGCGTTCTCCCCGCCGTCGACGTCGGAAAGTCGGTTTCTCGCGTCGGAGGCAAGGCACAGCTCGCGGCCTTCCGTGCAGTGGCTGGAGATCTGAAGCTGGCCTATGCTCAGTTCGAGGAACTGGAGACGTTTGCCCGCTTCGGCGCACACCTGGACGAGGACACGCAGCAATCGATCACGCATGGCCAACGCATACGGGCTTGCCTGAAGCAGCCGGAGCTGGCGCCTGTTCCCGTGAAAGCGCAGATCGCCATCGTTCTGGCGTTGACCGCCGGATTGTTCGACCCTGTTCCAATGGAGCGCATGACCGGAGCCGAACACGCCGTGCGCGACGCTGCCGGCAATTCCATTCCGGACGCCGTCGGCCAGCGCCTGCTTGGCGCCGACAAACTGAGCGACGAGGACCGAGCGGCAATCGTCGCCATGGCACGAGAGGCGCTGGCGTCATTCGTTCCGCCGCCGTCGGCAGAGCCCGCACCAGCGCCGGATGAAAGATCCCACCCTGAAGTCGCTGGGAAGCCAAAGGCGAAGCCCAAGTCAAGTCCCAAGGCCAAGGTCAAGGTCAAGGACAGACCCAAGCCCCCGAAGAAGCCGAAAGACGTGTCTTGAACGCGACGCACGATCGATCTCTTGCGTTGGCCGCCTGACCTCCCTCCCCCAAACTCGAATCCTCGACATGGCAGACAGCACAGCCAGCCTCCGCCGCAAGATCGGGAGCGCCGCAGACCTTCGATCCGTCGTTCGCGCGATGAAGGCGCAGGCTGCTGCCAGCGTGGGGCAATACGAGAAGTCGGTCGCCGCACTGGGCGACTACTCCCGTACCGTCGAACTCGGGCTCGGTGTGTGCTTTCGGCGAAGCGAGCCGATGCAGGTGGAGACATCGAAGCCTCCGGGCCCGAAGGGCAAGATCATTCGCGCCGTCGTCTTCGGCTCGGACCAGGGCCTGGTCGGACGCTTCAACGACATCGTGCTGGAGAAGGCACAACAGTCTCTCGCTGCATTGGAGGGCTCTCCGCAGCTCTGGGCGGTCGGCGAGCGTCTTCGCGTCGCGATCGTCGGGAGCGGCATGCCGCTGCTGGGCGTCTTCCCCGTTCCGGGTTCGGTTCAATCGATCGCGACTCTGGTCGCAAAGATCCTGGTGACGGTCATCGAAGAATCGGAGGCGCTCGAGGAAGCAGGATCCACCACCGAGTTGCACCTGTTCTACAACAGACCCACGTCCGGCTCGGCGTATGCACCGGTCGGACAACGCCTGCTGCCCCTGGACGAGACGTGGCGACGCGGCCTGGCTCAGCAACGTGGCCCGACGGGCACGCTTCCTGAAGTCATGGGCAGCAAGCCATCGACCTTGCGTTCTTTGATCCGCGAATACCTCTTCGTGTCAATCTTTCGTGCGTGCGCCGAGTCTCTGGCCAGCGAGAACTCGAGCCGCCTCGCGGCGATGGAACGTGCCGACCGCAACATCGACAAGATGCTCGTGACGCTGCATGACAGCTTCCACCGGCTGCGGCAAAACACGATCGACGAGGAGTTGTCCGACGTCATCTCGGGTTTCAAGGCGCTGCACTCGAGTGAATGAACTTGCCGGACCTGCGCGTTGTTCGTCGTACGATCCGCAAAACCAGGAAGCCATCGACCGCCGTTCCTAAGAAGCACATTTCTCCCGGATGCGGTTCAGCAGCGCGTGCCACGACGCGGCGAAGGCATCGACACCTTCGCGCTGCAGCCTGGTCGCCATCGCTCCGTCGTCCACGCCTTCCCGCCTGAACTCCTCGATCACTGCTTCGGCATAGCCGCCGTCGACGGGCATGGCGCGTTCGATGTGGCCGTGATCGGCGAATCCGAGCAGCGTCTTCTCCGGCAACGTGTTGATCGTCCGCGGCGCCGCCAATGCCTGAACGTAGAGCGTATCGGATGCCGCCGGATCCTTGGTGCCCGTACTGGCCCACAACAGCCGCTGCGGCTGCGCGCCCGCTGCCGAGAGCCGCTTCCAGCGGTCCGATTCGAGCAACTCGCAGTAGGCCTTGTAGGTGCGCATCGCAATCGCAATGCCCAGCCGGTTGTGGAAAGGCGACGAGACCTCCTGCTTGACCGCCACGTCCCACCGGCTGACGAAGATCGACGCCACCGAACCGACTTTCGGGTCGAGGCCGGCCGCCAGGCGATGCTCGATGCCGCGCATGTAGGCCTCGGCTGCCGCCAGGTATTGTTCGCGCGAGAACAGGAGGGTCACGTTGACAGGGACTCCATCGAAGATCACTTCCTCGATCGCCCGCACGCCTTCGGGCGTACCCGGGATCTTGATCAATAGATTGGCCTTCTCCGCCTGCTTGCTGAGCTTGTTGGCCGCCTGGATGGTATGCGCCGCGTTGTCGGCGAGCAGCGGCGAGACCTCCAGGGAGACCCAGCCGTCCACACCCTCGCTGGCCTCGAAAGCCGGGCGAAAGAGATCGGCCGCCTGGGTGAGATCCTCCAGGGCGAGCTCGAAAAACAGCGCCTCGCCCGAGAGCCCGGCGGCAGCGAGGACGCGGATGCTGTCGTCGTAGGAATCGCCGGCGCCGATCGCCCGTTCGAATATCGTCGGGTTCGAGGTCAGGCCCGTCACTGACAGGTCGGCGATGTAGCGAGCCAGGGTACCGCTGCGTAGCAGCGTCCGCGTGATGTTGTCCAGCCAGAGGCTCTGGCCCAACCGATGCAATGCCGTCGTCGATTTCATGAGAGATCCTTGTAGGTGTTCGGGGATGTGCCGGGTGTCGATTCGTCCCAGAGTCGAAAGCCCCCGAGAAAGGCCGCCGCATTGTTGACCCGCCGCGTGCGCGGCGGGAGTCGATCGAGCTGGTCGGCCTGTCCACCCCCGATCACGATCTCGTCGGGCAACAGCGCGGCGCCAAAGCCCACCACCGCGGCGCAGACCTTGCGCCGCCATTTCTTCTTGCCCAGGCGCCTGAATCCTCGCTTGCCGAGCAGGTCTTCGTAGTCATGCCGCTTGCTCCGGCGCAGGTGGCCGAGTTCCATCGCCACGATGTGCCCGTCGACGATCAGCGCCGAGCCCAGGCCGGTACCCAAGCCCAAAAAAAGCATCTTGCCGCCTTGGTAGCTGCCGAGTGCCTGCATCGCCGCGTCGTTGACGAGCCGCACGGGCTTGCCAAACGCGCCCGCGAAGTCGAACCCGACCCAACCCGGAGCCAAGTGATGCGGCTCCAGCGCAGGCACCCCGCGACGAACGACGCCGGGGTAGCCGATCGAGACAGCGTCGAACGTCCAATCGCCAGTCAATTCGAGGACGCCCGCCACCATCTGCTGCGGCGTGAGACCGGAGCCGGAAGCGAACTTGCGCCGGGTCGTCTCACCGCTCAGCAAGCATTTCACGTGCGACCCTCCGATGTCGATGACGAGGATCCTCGGGCTTGCGGCTTTGGGGGCGCCTTTCATTGCGCTGTCCTCGCGGCGGCGGGCCGCTCGCCCAACTCGGTCGCCTTCTCGAGTTGCTGCGGCGGCATCGACAGGATCCGCGCCGTGTTGACCAGTGCCATGTGGCTCAAGGCCTGCGGGAAGTTGCCCAACAGGCGCCCGGTGCGCGGGTCGAACTCTTCTGACAGCAGCCCGACGTCGTTACGCAGTGCGAGCAGTCGCTCGAAAAGCGTCTCGGCCTCTGCGCGCCGGCCGGTCACGGCAAGGCAGTCCGCGAGCCAGAAGCTGCACGGCAGGAAGACGACCTCGCCCGGCGGCAAGTTGTCGACGCCGCTCGCAGTGGCATAGCGCAGCACGAACCCGTCGGCCATCAGTTCGCGCTCGATCGCCGCGACCGTGGCGAGCACGCGCGCATCGCTCGGCGGCAAAAAGCCGACCAGGGGGATCAGCAACAGGCTGGCATCGAGTTCCGTGCTGCCGTAGTGCTGCACGAGGCTGTTGCGCTGCGTATCGAAGCCAGCGTCGCAGACCTGCGCGTAAATCTCATCGCGGATGCGACGCCAGGCATCGACGGGCCCGTCCAGGCCGTAACGCTCGACCGCCTTGATGCCGCGGTCGAAGGCGACCCAGGCCATCACTTTCGAGTGCGTGAAGTGGCGCCGCGGCCCGCGGACCGCCCAGATGCCCTCGTCCGGCTCGCGCCACTGCGTCTCGAGGAACGCCAGCAAGGCACGCTGGATGCGCCATGCATGCGGCTGCGGCGTGTGTCCCGCTGCACGAGCGAGGTGCAGCGTATCCATCACTTCGCCGTAGACGTCGAGCCGAAACTGGGTCGCTGCCGCGTTGCCGGTCCGCACCGGGGCGGCATTGCCGTAGCCGGGAAGCCAGCCCAACTCGGTCTCCTCGAGGCGGCGCTCGCCGGTCACGCTGTAGAGGATCTGCATGTCGGCCGGGCTGCCCGCGATGGCCCGCAACAGCCAGTCCTGCCAGGCGAGCGCCTCCTCCGTGTGGCCAGCCAGCAGCAGCGCAGTCAGCGTGAATGTCGCATCGCGCAACCAGCAGTATCGGTAGTCCCAGTTGCGCACGCCGCCGGGTTGCTCGGGAAGCGAGGTCGTCGGGGCGGCGACGATGCCGCCGGCGGGCTCGTAGATCAGCGCCTTCAACGTCAGCAACGATCGCAGCACAGGTTCTTTCCAGCGCCCCTGGTAGCTGCACCGCTGCGACCACTCCTGCCAGCGCTGCTCGGTGCGCGACAGCGCCTCGTCGGCATCGATCGGCTCTTGCGCCGGCAGATGCGACGGCCGGTAGTTGAGGACGAACGGGATCCGTTCGCCGACGCCGACATCGAAATCGGCAATCGACTTCATCTGCTGGCCGCGCGTGTGAATCGGTGTGTGCAGTTCGAGCGTGTCCGGGCCTGCGGTCGCCGACAGCGTTCCGTTGCGTCGCCGCACCCACGGAACAATGGAGCCATAGTCGAAGCGGATGACGAGTTCCATGTGCATGCGAACGCGCCCGCTCAGCCCTTCGACGACCCGCACCACGTCCCATCGCTCGTTCGACCACGGGAGGCAGTCGGTGACGCGCACAACGCCGGTCTCGGTCTCGAAATCGGTCTCCAGGATCAACGTCGCTTCCCGATAGCGGCGGATCACGCTATGCACGCCTTCGCGCGGTGAAAGCAGCCACCGGCCGTGGTCGGGGCTGCCCAGCAGCGCGGCGAAGCAGGCGCCAGAGTCGAAGCGCGGGAGGCATAGCCAGTCGATCGAGCCGTCGCTGCCAACCAGGGCGGCCGCGTGGCCGTCCCTGATCAATGCGTAGTCTTCTTTGGGTAGGGGCATGGGTTCAGTTCGCAGGTTCGACGACGTGCAGGCTCGGTCCACGGAGTCGACGCCCCGTCGCAGGCAACACTCGGCCGCACGAATACAAGCGGCGGCGCATGGACGTGGATCGACGCTTTGGCGCGGGCAATTCATCACGTGGGAGGTTCATCGTCAAGACTGGCGGCAAGTCGTGTACCGTCGGAAATCTCGATGATCTCCCGTGCAAGATATCCGTACCCAGAACGCAGCGTCTGTGCGTCGTCGCGCTGAAGGCGCGTCTCGATCACGGGCGGCGGCCCGAAAGTCTGTGCCCTGCTCCCTCGCCGCAGTGCACCACATTGGACAACATCGACCTCGATCTCGCACTGCGCACCTAGCCAGGCCACGCAACTCGAACGTGGACCCTGGCTTTGCGCAGGCGTTCAATCTGACGACAGACTCTCGGTAACCGCTGCCCACGCCATGCAGATCCCTTCCGGAGTTCTTGCAATCACCGGGAAAGCGGCAAAGAAGAACAGGCTGCATCGGCACAACTTCCGCGGGATGGACGCGGGTTTCGATCTCAGCGGGCTCACCGTGTGCATCGCGATGGAGGAAGACCCCGATCTTCCTGCGTCACCGCAGTCAGCAACGCCTTGAGATGCGGATCAGTCCTGCATCCCTCGTTCAACCATGCAGCGTCGTCGAAGACGCGCAACGAAGAGTTCAATGACTCAAGAACACCGTGCGAACCTCGAATGCAAGTCAGCTGTCTTGCGGCGCCAGCTCGCGCGGTCGCAATGGATGAGCAGGCCAGCGGTCGATACGCCCCAACCCACCGACAACGCTCTTTTGGCGTCCCTCTCCGCGGAGGATCGTGATCGGTTCTTCCCCGAACTCGAGCTCGTCGACATGCCGCTGGGACTGATGCTGTACGACCCCGGCCTTCCGCTGTCGCACGTCTACTTTCCGACAACGGCCGTCATCGCACTCATGCACGTGTTGCAGGATGGAGCCTGCGCCGAGATCGCTGGCGTCGGCAGCGAGGGCGTCGTCGGTGTCGCGGTCTTCATGGGTGGCGAGTCGACGCCGATCCAGGCGGTCGTGCAGTGTGCCGGGACGGGATATCGCATGAAGGCCTGCGACATCAAGAAGGAGTTCAGATACCCCTCGGTCATGCGCCTCCTGCTTCGCTACACGCAGGCGTTGATCACGCAGATGACGATGACCGCAGCGTGCAATCGTCATCACTCGCTCGACCAGCGCCTGAGTCGCTGGCTGCTGCTGAGCATGGATCTGGTCATGAGCCCCGAGTTGACGATGACGCACGAATTGATGGCCAACATGCTAGGCGTGCGCCGGGAAGGCATCACCGCTGGGGCTCTCCGACTGCAGCAGGCGGGCATCATCCGGTACGCGCGGGGCCACATCTCGGTGCTCGACCGATCCGGACTCGAACAGAATTCGTGCGAGTGCTATGGCGCCGTGAAACGAGAGTACGAAAGACTCATGCCCTTCGAGGCCTGACTCGATCGCGATCTCAGCGCCCTATGCGATCGCTCGCAGCATGACGCTCTGCGGACTCCGAACGCCGTTCAAGGAGAAGACATGCGTCGCATGTTCCCGTCCACTTGGTCTGCACCGGGCTCCTCGTCCAACCAGTTCCGTGTCGCTGACACGTGTCCGACCTTCTTCATTCGGAAATTCCGGCAGTTGCTTCACAGTCCAGTTACCTGACCTGCGTGTGCAAACGCACAGACCTGGGTGTTGGGACGCGAGAGGCTTGCTCATCGAGCGGTCGTTGCCGATGTCCGGACGATGCGCCCTCACCCCAAAGGTACCCTCATGAAGGCACTCGTCTATCTCGGCCCGAACTCGAAGGCGCTGCAGGATCGTCCCAAGCCCGAACTCGCCGCACCAACCGACGCGATCGTGAAGATGACGCACACGACGATCTGTGGCACTGACCTGCACATCCTCAAGGGCGACGTGCCGACCTGCCAGCCCGGCCGGATCCTCGGCCACGAAGGAGTCGGCATCGTCGACTCGGTGGGCCCTGCCGTCACGGCATTCAAGCCCGGCGACCACGTGCTGATCTCGTGCATCAGCGCCTGCGGAAAGTGCCCGACTTGCCGCAAGCAGATGTACTCGCATTGCGAAACCGGCGGCTGGATTCTGGGTAACAGCATCGACGGCACGCAAGCGGAGTATGTCCGCATCCCGCACGCGGACATGAGCCTGTACGCAGTGCCGCCAGGTGCAGACGAAGAGGCTCTGGTGATGCTGAGCGACATTCTGCCGACCGGGTTTGAATGCGGCGTCCTCAATGGGAAGGTGCAGCCCGGCTCGACAGTCGCTATCGTCGGGGCAGGCCCGATCGGCTTGGCGGCGCTGTTGACCGCCCAGTTCTACACACCGGCCGAAATCATCATGATCGACCTCGACGACGGACGCCTCGATATCGCGAAGCGCCTGGGCGCCACCGCGACGATCAACAGCACCGACGGCAAGGCGGCGGAGGCGGTGATGAAGCTAACGGCGCAACGCGGGGTCGACACCGCCATCGAGGCCGTCGGCATTCCCGCGACCTTCGAACTGTGCGAGAAACTGGTCGCCGCGGGCGGCATCCTCGCCAACATCGGCGTCCATGGCATCAAGGTTGACCTGCACCTCGAGAGCCTTTGGGATCGCAACATCGCGATCACCACGCGCCTGGTCGACACCGTGAGCACACCGATGTTGCTCAAGACGTATTGCTCGCACAAGATCGATCCCAATCTGTTGATCACGCACCGCTTCAAGCTCGACCACATCCTCGATGCCTACGAAACCTTTTCGCACGCTACTGAAACCCACGCGCTCAAGGTGATCATCGAAGCCTGAAATCTCCTGCAGGTGTGCCCCGGGAGCGTGCATGCCGTCGATTGAACTGGCCCCCGAAAAACGGACGCCATGAGGTCTAGTATTTTGACCTTACGGAGGTTCTATGAAGACAGGTCTCAATCGGAAGTACACGGTCGAGTTCCGGGCCGCGGCGGTTAGCCAGGTGGTTGAAGGCGGACGGTCCATCGCGGCTGTCGCGCGTTCGCTCGAGATATCGAGCAAGTCGCTGGCGAACTGGATCTACAAGGCCCGCAAGGACGAGCCTGCGGTCAAGCGTGCGTCGGCCAAGCCGGTGTCGGAGCTGGAGGCCGAGTTGAGTCGGCTTCGACAGGAGAACGCGAAGCTGAAGACGGAG
>JBBQYL010000008.1:0-47796 GCA_038208735.1 Burkholderiales bacterium | reverse complement strand
GCGCTGCGCGTCGGGCGCGCCCGCGAGCGCCTCGACGCGGGCGATCGTGGGCGCGTTTCCGCCCAGCAGCGCCTCGGTGGCCTGCAGCGCGGCGATGCGGTGCTGGTCTTCCGCCGCGCGCGGCGCCACGTACACGCTCTGCCGGTCGGCGAAGGCCTGCAGGTCGCTGGCCAGCCGCGCGGCCTCCTGCGACGTGGCGTACATGGCCGTCACCTGGCGCTGGCCGTCCTTGCCGAACACCACCGACTCCACGCGCGCGCGCCAGATGCGCAGCGTCATCGCTTCCACGCGCACGACGTCGTTCTCGGTCTGCAATCGGCTGTTGAACTGGTTGACGGTGCAGATGCGCGACGACTGCCACGTGCCCAGCAGCTCCACCCACAGCAGCGCCGACTCGAAGTTGAAGCGGCCCCAGATGGCGCCCGTCGACTGGAAGCAGAACGCCGCGATGGCCAGGCACACGGCGGCGTAGCCCACGGTGGCGGTGCTGCCCCAACCTTCGGACAGCACGCGCGACGGATCGAAGCCGCGCACGTAGACGAGCGCGCACACCACGCCGATGATGGTCAGCAGCGTGCCGTACAGGTCGAGCATCACCAGCCAGCTGTGGCGCGGCTCGCGCAGCGCGCTGCCGAACGTGACGGCGGCGGTGCCCGACATCGGCATGGGCTGCGTCTCTTCCAGCAGCTCGCCGGCGAAGCGTCCGGAACCGGCCGCCCCGTCGGTCACCGGCTCGATGCGCGTGTAGCGCCGGTTGGGAATCTTCTCCACCCACTGATCCTGCAGCGTGCGGTCGAGCTCGGTGATCAGCGAGGCCGGCGGTCCGTTCATCGACAGCGTGCGCTGCTCGCACGCGCGCTCGGTCTGCGGCGACGCATCGAGCTGCGCGTGCAGCGCGCACAGGATCAGCACCACGGCCACCAGCGCGCACACCAGCAGGAACACCGCCTGGCTGGTGACCGAGTAGCGCACCGACGGCAGCGCCGCCCCCAGCATGCCGGCGGCCACCGGCCCCACGATGGCGGCCACGATCAGCGCGATGAGCGAGCCGGTGCCCAGGTTGGCCTGGTTGCCGCTCACCAGCGGCCGCAACAGCACCGCGGCGCCGAACACGAAGTACACGATGGAGATCAGCGGCCGCGTGGCCTGCGTGCCGAACAGGCCCCACGCGAACAGGAAGCTGGCCAGCGTCACCAGGAACGACAACGCATTGAAGAAGTGGCGCTGCGCGAGCTCCTGCACCACCAGCGGCGCGGTGATCAGCCGCGGCACCGCGTGGTACAGCACGCCGTTGAGCGCGCCCTGCGGCTCGGGGTACTCGAGGCCGCCCTGGCGCAGCGTGGTCTTGTAGAAGTCGGCGCGCGCCGAGTTGCCGGTGGCGCCGATGGCCACCTCGGGCGCCAGTGAGCGCGGCCGGCCGCGGCCGAAGAAGAAGCGCAGCCGCCGCGCCGCCACCACCGCGAACGAGAAGCCCGCGGCCAGCAACGCCACCCCCACCAGCAGCGGCGCGATGCCCAGCCGCGTGGAGTTGGCCTGGATCGCCTCGCGCGCCCACAGCAGCCCGACGACGCCGCCCGCCAGCGTGATGACCGCGCACGCGAACAGGAAGCTGTTCTCCACGCGGAACGGGTTGGGCAGTTCGAGCCGCTTGTTGTCCGAGCTGTAGTCGTAGGCCAATCGTCGCTCCTGGGGTAAGCGGTGATTCTAGGAGGCGTCGGATGTGCGTTTCTGCCCGCTTTTGTCGACTCAGGGCGCGCGAAGGCGTGCTCCGCCCCTAACATCGCGGTCTGCCGAAAGCTCGAGTCCGGACCCCACGCATGACCCCGCTGCCGCCACCGCACGTGTCGCGCCCCTTGTTCGCCAAGGGGCTCGCCGCGGCAATCGCCGGGGCGGCGCTCGCGCTGGTGGCGGGCTGCGCGGGAGGCCCCCCGGGGTCGGCTCGTGGCGCGGTGGACGACTTCCACCACCCCGTGGCTGCAGGTCTTCGCGGCTATCCGTTCGCGGCCTCGCGCGTGGCCACGCAGGATTACTTCGGCACCGTCGTCAGCGACGACTTCACGTGGCTCGATAACCCGGCCGATCCGGTGACGCGCTCGTGGCTCGCGGCCGAACAGGGTTACGCGCGGCGCTACCTCGCCGCGATGCCGGCCCGCGCGGCGCTGCGCCAACGACTGCAGACGCTGGTGGGCTCCACCGCCAACGCGTACGCCAACCTCGTCGAGCGCGGCGGCGTTCTGTTCGCGCTGAAGACCGTGCCGACGGTGCAGCGGCCGGTGCTCGTGGTCCTTAAATCCGTCGACGACCTCGCCAGCGAACGCGTGGTGTTCGATCCCAACGAACAGGCGTCGGACGGCTCGCTGGCCATCGACTTCATCCGTCCATCGCCCGATGGCCGTCGCGTGGCCATCGCGTTGAGGGGTGAGAACGCGGACGGCGACACGGTACGCGTGATCGACCTGGGCGCCGGCGGCCAGGCGCTGCCCGACACGCTGGCGCGGGTGACGTCCGCGGGCGCGGGCGGCGACGTCGCGTGGAGCGCCAGCGGCGGCGGCCTGTTCTTCACGCAATACCCCGCGGCAGCCGGCCGCGCGGTGCCCGATGTCATGCCGTCGGTGCAGGTGATGTTCCACAAGCTCGGCGCGCCGTCCGGCCAGGATCGGGTGGAACTCGGCGCCGGCCTGCCGCACCTCGCGCGCGTGCGCCTCGAGAGCGCGCGCGACGGCCGCAACGTGCTGGCGCTGGTGGAAAACGGCCGCGGCGGCGACGTCTCGATGTACCTGAGGCCCTCCGACGCGACCGGCGAGGGCGCGTGGCGCCGCATCGCCACCGAGCAGGACGGCGTACGCGACGCGCAGTTCGGCGACGACGACGCGATCTGGATCCGCTCGATCGCCAACGCGCCGCGCGGCAAGGTGCTGCGCCTGCCCTTGTCCGACACCAAGGCCGTCAACTGGGATCGTGTGGCCACCATCGCCACGCCGCTGGAGGGGGCGGTCCAGCGCTTCACCGTGGCCGGCGGCACGCTGTACCTGGTCGAAGGCCAGACCGGCCCCAGCCGCCTGCGTCTGGTGGACGTGCGCACGAAGCGCGGCAGCGCCGTGGCGCTTCCGCCCACCGGCGCCGTCGCGGCGTTGGTGCGCATCGGCCGCAACGACGTGGTGGCGCAGGTGGTGAACTATGTCGAGCCGCCGATGTGGGCGCATGTGAACGCAGGACGCTCCAGGCGCACGGCAATGGTGAGCACCTCCGACGCGAACTTCAACGACAGCGAGGTGGTACGCGAGTTCGCCACCGCGCGCGACGGCGCGCCCGTGCCTATCGACATCCTGCGCCGCAAGGGCATGCGCCTGGACGGCCACAACCCGATGCTGCTGACGATCGCGGGATCGGCCGGGCCCGGCACCACGCCCGACTTCGACGCCACGCGCCGCGTGTGGCTCGACCGCGGCGGCGTCGTGGCGATGGTCACCCTGCGCGGCTCGATCGATTCGGTCGAGGCCTGGCACGGCGACGGCATGCGCACGAAGAAGCAGGCCGCCTTCGACGACCTGATGGCCTGCGCCGACGTGCTGGTCAAGCGTGGCTACACCGAGCCCGTGCTGCTGGGCCTGCGCGCCCGCGGCGACGGCGCGCTGGCCGCGGCCGCGGCGATGACGCAGCGTCCGGACCTGTTTCGCGCGGTCGTGGTGGCCTCCGGCCGCTACGACATGCTGCGGCTGGAACGCGACCCCGCGGGCGAGTACGACACGCCCGAATTCGGCAGCCCGCGCGACCGGGCACAGTTCGACGCGCTGGCCGCGTACTCGCCCTATCGCGCCGTGCACGACGGCGCCCGCTACCCGTCGGTGCTGCTGCTGGCCGGCGAGCGCGACCGCCGCGTCAACGCCGCGCAATCGCGCAAGATGACGGCCCGCCTGCAGCAGGCCGACCCCAGCGGTCGCCCGATCCTGCTGCTAACCGACGTCTTCAGCGGACAGCCGGCGCAAGCCGCCTTGGCCGACGGCATCGACCAGCTTGCCGACGAGCTTGGGTTCCTGCTCAACGAGGTCGTAGCGGCGCAATAGCCAGGGGTCTGGCTCCCGCCAGACTGGCGCCACCATAGGGCTGACGGCAATGCCTGACACCGATCGCAAGCCAAAAAAAGAGGATCGTCATCGGATTGCGGGATGCGTCGGTTTGCGGGGCGCGCGGTGACCCGGCGACGTCCCATGACCCAACGATGTCCCATGACACAGCGACGCCCCATGACCCAGCACCCGCCGGAAATCGGCGATGAACCAAAAAAAGAGGCACCGAAGTGCCTCCTTGCTGGCCCAGCCCGAGCGTTCAGCGATCGCGCTCGCCGTCCTTCTTCTCGTGCTCGGGCTTCTTGCGCGGATCCTTTTCCTTTTCTTCCTTCGGCTTGGCCTGCGGCTGCTGCCCTTGCTGCCCTTGCTGCGCCGGTTGCGCAGCCGGCTGGCCCGGGGGCTGCCCTTGGGGCTGACCCTGCGGCTGCCCTTGCGGCTGGCCTTGGGTCTGCCCCTGCGGCTGCCCACCCGGCTGGCCTTGCGGATTGCCGCCACGGCGGCGTGGCTCCTGCGGGTTCTGTTGCGGCTGGCCTGGCTGCTGGGCCTGTTGTTGGCCCTGCGGCTGGCCCTGGACGTCGGGTCGACCTTGCGGTTGCTGCGGCGGTTGGCCGTAGCCCTGTCCCGGCTGGCGACCCGGCTGGCCGGGCTGCTGCGCGGCCGGCTGCGGCTGGCCCGGCAGGCCGATGATCTGCGCCGGCTGGCGCGGCGGCGGATCGAACTCGGCGCGGCCCTGGCCCGGCGCCTGGCCCGGACGCGGCTGGCCCTGGGCGGCCTGGCCTTGCGGCGTCGGCTGCAGCCCCTGCGGCGGCTGGCCGGCCGACTGCTGCGGCTGGCCCGGACGCCCGCCGCGATCGTTGCGAATCGGCTGCCCCGCGGGCAACTGCATCGGCTGGCGGCCAGCCTGGTACGCCGGGATCGCCTGGTTGGATTGGGGCAGCGGCGCCATCGGGCGGCCCGAAGCGCCCTGGCCCGCGGCCTGTTGCGACCGCGCGGGCACCGAGTTCTGGAAGGCTTGGCCGTTGGCCGTGGCGCCCGGGGGCGCCTCGATCGTCACGTTGGTCACGTTCGTGACGTTGGTGACGTTGTTGGTCACGTTATGGCTGTTGTTCTCCACGTGGCCATGGATGCGCATGCCCACGTTGACCACGGCCGGCGCGTTGACCACCACCGCGGGCGGCGTGCCCAGCGGCGCGGGCACGATGATGCCGGCGCGCGAGCCCGGCGGCGGCGGCACGAACACGCCTTGCGGTCCCATCGGCGGACGGCCGAAGCGCACGCCCGGGCCGGCGATGGCCACGGAGATGCTCAACCCGGGCGGCGGCGGCATGAAGTGGCGTTCCGGCGCACACCAGAAGCCCGGCACGAAGATGACGACATCGGCGCGGTGCTCGTAGTACGGCTGCACCCACAGGTAGCGCGGACGCGGCGGCGGCGCCCAGCGGCCGGCGCTCCAGAACCAGCGTCCTTCCCAGGCCCAGTAGCCACCCGTCCAGATGGCTTCCGGGTAGGGCTGCGGCTGCGGCAGTTCCACCAGCATTGGCGGCGGCGCCCACTGCACGGCGATCGGCTCGGGCTGCTCGATGGGCGGGTCGACATACACGCTGACCACGGGCTCGTCGTCCTGCTGGTACGCCGGCGCAGGCTGCTGGTAGGCGGGCGCGGGCTGCTGGTAGACGGGCACCGGCCGATCCACGTAGCGCGTGGGGCCTGGCACGACGCAGGCCGACAGCAAGGCGGCGGCGCCGAGCGCGGCACCGAGCGTGCTCAGGCGCATCAGGCCCAGGCTGGTTGGAGTTGTCATGTCGAGAGAGTCCTCTGTCAATCGCCCTTGCCATGCGGGCTGGAACGGCCATTGTGGCGGCACGTGTCGGTTCAACGCTCGAGTACCCGAACCGGTAGGCAACGGACACTCAAATTTACATTCTTCAGGGCGCGGCCAGCCCGGCGCAACGCTGGCTTGAGGATAGGCGGCGGCGCGTGTGGCAGGCGTTCAGGCGCGCGGAGCGCGTGCCACGAAACCCGTCTTGTCGCTGGCCGAGAAGCCGCAGCCCAGGTAGAAGCGATGCACGCGTGGATCGCGCGAACCCGTTTGCAGCAAGGCCTTGTAGCAGCCGCGACCCCAGGCCTCGTCGAGCGCGTGGCGCAACACCTGCTGCCCCAGGCCGCCGCCGCGCAGCGCCGCATCGACCACCACGTTCTCGATCACGGCGTACGAGGCACCGCCGCGGGTGAGGTTGGGAATGACGTTGAGGTAGCCGGTGGCGACGACGCGCTCATCCTGCGTGCCTACCAGGAGGGCGAAGTGCGGGCTCGCGAGGATGGCCTCGAGGATTGCGGCGAGGCGCTCGCGTGGAACGGGCGTGTCGTCGGGATTGAGCTGGGCGTAGAGCGCGAGCAGGGCATCGAGGTCGTCGCGGCGGGCGTGCCGCAGGGTCAGGATGTTCATGCGCGTGGTCGGGCGTGTTCTTTGCGCGAGTGTGCCACGCGGCGTGCGTGGCCCGTGCGCGCGGCTGCTCGAGAAGCGTCTGCCCGCGCGCGTCGCGGCGAGACGCCTCAGCCCGCGCGCGTCGAGTCGTCGGGCGCCGGCAGGTACAGCTGCTCCTGCGGCACCAGGAGCCACAGCAGCACGTACAGCGCCAGGCCCGTGCCCGCGCAGACCGTGCCGAGCAGGAAGATGAGGCGCCACACCCACGAGGGCATGCCGGTCACCTGCGCAATGCCGCCGCACACGCCGCCCAGCCAGCGATCGTCGAGGCTGCGGCGAAGTTGGTTGAGACCGGTGATCGGGGCGCTGGAGCGCGCCGTGGCGCTGCCGCTCAGCACGCGGGCTTTGGCCCGCGCGAACTCCTCGTCGGAGAGGATGCCTCGTTGGTGGAGTTCACCGAGCTTGTTGAGTTCGTCGCTGTCTGACATGGTCTGCTCCTGGTTGAGGTGCGTTGAATCGATGTCTGCAGATTACGCTGGGGCGCCTTTGCAAGCGAGCGGCTTGCGACGGCCTGCGCCGAACGCCGACGACGGGTGCCCGGGCGTCGACAGGATGTGGCGGCCACCGCCAGATGCGCGGGCCGCGGCTGCTGGCGATGCCGGGTTCGCCCGGCATCGCGAACCCTCGCCTCAGTGCTTGACGTTGTCCTTGTTGAAGCCGCGCGTTGGCGCCATCGTCGGCCGCGGGCCGTCGTTGGAATCGCTGCAGGGCGCCTGCCATTCGCGCAGCTCGGTCTCCAGCAACTGGTGGCCATCCTTCTGCGCCAATGCGATGAGCTCGAACACGTTGGCGTCGGTGACGAGCTCGTGGCCCAGGCCCAGCTTGAGCTGGCGGTAGATGTGTTGCGGATCGGTCGAGTCGTTCTGCGCTTTCATGGGCTCTCCATTTCAAGTGTGAATCCCGATCGTGGCAACGCCTGTGCCCGTTGCCCGGGAAGTGGGGGTGTCGCCGGAGCCTGCTGCGCACACTCCTGCGCAAGTGTGCCCGCGGGCGAATAGCCCTTCGGGCCTACAGGCGCAGCTTGCCCGCGTAGCCGGTGAGCTCGAGGTAGCCGTAGCCGGCGACGCGGCCATCCTCGCCCCGAAGCGCGGACAGCCCCTCCCAGTAGACGGAGCCGGTGGAGTTGCGGCTGTCCAGTTCCTGGTCGTCCTGCAGCGCCGTGACGTGCCAACGCCCGGACGGCGTGGTCAGCAGCCACTCGACCGGGTAGCTGGCCTGCGTGTGCGGGCTCGTCCAGCGGCGGCCGGGCTCGAAGCGTACCTCGCTGGCCGCGAAGTTGCGCAGTTCGCCGGCGGCGCTGCGATACGAGCCGCCGGCCCAGGTGACCGAGCCGTCGGCGCGGCGCAGCCGGAACGCCATCAGCGCGGCCCCATCGAGCAGGTTGAAGCCCACCCAGTCCCAGCCGACCGCCTCGGAGCCGAGGTAGCGATTGCTCCACTCATGGTCGAGCCACGCCCGCCCGCCGACGTCCCGCGCGGGCGCCCCAGCGCGCTCGACGCGGCCGCGCACCGCGAGCTGCGGCTCGCTGTAGTAGTGGCTGGCGTCGGCCGGATCGGGCCCTTTTTGCGAATACCCGGCCTCGCCTTGCAGCAACATCGGCTGCGTGCCTTCGAAGTCGAGCTCCAGCGCGAAGCGGTCGCTGCGCACCGAGGCGTGCATCCGGGTGCGCGTGTCGCCGGTGCCGGACGGCGCGTGGCGCAGCAGCGACCAGTCGTGCAGGCTCACGAGCTGTTCGCCCGTCGCGGCCGGTGCCTGGGCGAGGCCAAAGCCTTCGCGCGCCGCCCGCTGGTCGTGCATCAGCGCATCGCCGCGCCCACCGGCCGCGAGATCGGCCAGCGCGACGTGGGCGAAGACGAGCTGGCGCGCGGCGAAGCGGCTGGCGGAAGACTCGCCCAGGCCGGTGCGGCTGCGGAAGAACGTCACCTGGAAGCCGAACTCGGGCGGACGCGTCGCGTCGTCGTTGCCGCCTGCCGTGCCGGCGCGCAGCCAGCCGGTGATGTACCACCACTCGACGTGGGTGTCGGGATGGTCGCCGTGGTCGGCGGGAAAGCGCAGCGCGCGGTGGCTGACCCCCAGCGGCGGGTTCTGCGCGGAGGTGGCGAGCGCCTGCGCGAACGCGTCGGAGCGCCAGCCCAGCGCGGCGGGCAGCAGGGCGGCGAGCAGGGGGCGGCGGCGCATCACCAGTCCTCCTTGACCGAGCGCACGATGTCGCGGCTGGCCGCCGCATGGCCGCTGCCCCAGGCGGTGAGCGCGCCGGCCACGACGACGCCCACACCGAGCGCCAGCAGCGTGAACGGCGGCACGCTCATCGACATCGTCCAGTGGAAGCTCTGCGGATTGACCACCTTGACCAGCACCACGCTGACCGCCAGCCCCAGCGCGAGACCCAGCACGGCGCCGACCGCGCTCCACAGCGCGCCCTCGCAGGCCACCAGCGCCAGCACCTGGCGGCGCGTGAAGCCCAGGTGCTGCAGGGTGCCGAACTCGCGCCGGCGCGCGAGCACCTGCGCCGAGAAGCTGGCCGCGATGCCCGCCAGGCCGATGACCAGCGCCACGCCCTGGAGCCAGTGCGTGACGGCGAAGCTGCGGTCGAAGATACGCAGCGAGAACGCACGCAGCTCGCCGGCCGTGGACACGTCCAGCGGCGCGCCGTCCGGAATGGCGCCCTTGATCCGGGCGACCAGCGCCGCGCCGTGGTCGGTGGTGCCGTCGGCGAACCAGACGGCCAGCCCGCTGATACGGTCGTCGCCGGTCAGGCGCAGCCAGTCGGCGCGCGCCATCAGCAGCGCGCCTTGTTGTCGGGCGTAGTCGCGCCAGATGCCGCGCACGACGGCGCGCGTGGCGACGGCGGCGGTCGATGCCGGGCCGCCGGCGGTGGAGCGCGGCGGCGGCAGGGGCAGCGTGATCTGGTCGCCAACATGCAGGTGCTGCAGCGCGGCCAGCACCTCGCTGGGGTAGACCGACAGCACGCCGGGCGGCTGCGCCGGGTGCGCGACGGGGTCGGGCGCGACGATCCAGGGCAGCGCGGGCGGCGTGCCGTCGGACGGCACCTCTCGCACGATCAGCGTCGCCTCGGGCTGCTCCGGCGCCAGCGTCACCGGCACCAGGCGCTCCGAGCGCACCTGCTTCACGCCGGCACCCGATGCGGCGGCGATGACGGCGGGTGACAGGAACAGCGGACCTTCGGTGGTGCCGGGCGTGGGGCGCACATAGAGGTCGGCCGGGAGCACGTCGTCGAGCCAGACGATGAGCGAGTCGCGAAAGCTGGTGACCATGACCGTGAGCGCCACCACGAGGCTCAGGCTGGCGACGACGCCGGCGACCGCCGCGGTGGCGGTCTGGCGTTGGTCGATGGCCCGCGCGACAGCCAGCGCGGCTACCGGGTTGCGCACCCCGCGGAAGCCGCGCAGCAACACGGCCACCACCTGCGGCACGAGGCTGATGCCGCCCAGCAGCAGCACGCCCACGCAGGCGTAGGCCCCCCACGGAATGGCGTGCCAGGGCGGCACGAGCGCCAGCGCGCCCGCGAGCGCGATGAGGCCCAGGCCGGCGGCGGCGGGCCAGTTTCCGCCGCTGCCGGTGCTGAGTCCCTTGAGGCTTTGCGCCGGCGCCAGGCCTTGCGCCGCGCGCGCCGGCCACCAGCCGCCGGCGAACGCCGAGGCCAGGCCCAGCGCGCCGTAGGCGAGCGCGGCGAGGCCGCTCCATTGCAGGCTCGGCGCGCTGCCGCCCAGGGTGCCGCTGCCCAGGTCGCCGCCCAGCGCGCGCAACGCCGCGGCCGCGAGCGCCGTGCCCAGCGCCAGGCCCAGCACGCCTCCGATCGCGCCTACCATCAGGCTGTCGGCCCACACCAGCGTGCGGCGCTGGCGCCCGCTCATGCCCAGCACGCCCAGCAGCGCCAGCTGCGGAATGCGCTTGGCCACCGCCAGCGACTGCACCGAAAACACGAGGAAGCCACCGGTGAACAGCGCCACCAGCGACAGCACGCTGAGGTTGACGCGGTACGACTGCGACAGCCGCGCCATGCGCAGCGCGGCCTCGTCGGGCGCGGCGGCGCGCACGTCGGGGCCGGCGGCCAGCACCCCCATGACGGCCTCCTGGCGCGCGCCGGGCGCGAGGCGGACGTCGATGCGCGAGAGCGAACCCAGGCGATCGAAATGCGTCTGCACGCCGGCGATGTCCATCACCATCAGCGGCGGCCCCTCGGCGGCGATGCGACCGGCGATGGCGAAGGTCCGCCAGTGGCCGTCCACCTGCAGCGTGGCGTGGTCTGCCGGGCCCAACTGCGCGCGGGCGGCGGCGTTGACGAAGAGCACGTCGGGGTCGAGGGCCGACAGCGGCGCGCCGCCCGCGTCGGCGCCCGCATGCGCATCGGGCTGCACCAGCCAGCCGGGCGAGATGAATGGTGCGACGAAGGCGTCGAGCCCCAACAGGTGGGCCGCATGCGGCTGGCCGTCGGCGCCGCGCAGCGCCACCGGCAGGTCGATGACCGGGCTCGCATGCGCGACGCCCGGCGTGCGCGCCAGGCGCGGGTAGAGGTCTTCGGGCAGCAGGCCGTCGCGCGGGCGCACGCTGAAGTCGGGCGCGCCACTGGCGGCGTGCACGGCGGTCTCGAACTCCGACAGCGCCGACGCGTTGATCAGCTGCACCGCGAACGCCAGCGCCACGCCGAGGGCCACTGCCATCACGGCCGCGGCCTGCCGCCACGGATGATGGCGCCATTCGGCCCGCAGCAGGCGGGCATGGAGCGCGGCCATGGCCAACCAGGACGGACGCGACGGCGAAGAGGACAGGACGGAGGACAAGGGGGCTCGAATGCGGGAGGGACACCTGCATCCTGCCATCAATCCGAAACGGCGACCGGCGCGAATCGCGCGGTTTCACCCGGACGATGTCGCGTGCGGCGCGCATGTCGGCATTTGTCGCCCAAGTGGCAGCCGTGGCACGGAATCGCCACCATCATCGGCCGCGTCGCCGTATTCTTGCGACAGGCCACAGAGCCATCACCACACAACGACGAGACATCTCCCATGACGCTTGCCACGCCGCTTGCCGGCGCAGCCCCCCAGGCCACGGACGCCGCCGTGGCCACCCGCATCGTCCAGCGCATCTGCCCGCTGTGCGAGGCCTGCTGCGGCCTCAGCCTCACGGTGTCGGGCACCGGCGCGCAGGCGCGCGTGGTGGCCATCCGCGGCGACGAGCAGGACGTGTTCAGCCGCGGCTACCTGTGTCCCAAGGCGGTGGCGTTGAAGGATCTGGAGGACGATCCCGATCGCCTGCGCCAGCCCCTGGTCAAGCGCGACGGCCGCTTCGTGGAGGCCACGTGGGACGAGGCCTATGCCGAGATCGCGCGCCGCCTGCCGCCGCTGCTGGCCCGACACGGCCGCGACGCCCTCGCGTTCACGCTGGGCAATCCCAACGTGCACCGGCTGGGCCTGGGCCTGTACGTGCAGCGCCTGCTGCGCGCCGCGGGCTCGCGCAACGTGTTCAGCGCGTCCACGCTCGACCAGATGCCGCGCCAGCTCGCCAGCGGCTGGCTTTACGGCCACCCGCTCACGGTGCCGGTGCCCGACATCGACCATTGCGACTTTTTGCTGATCCTGGGCGCCAACCCCATGGCCAGCAACGGCAGCATGTGGACGGTGCCCGACTTTCGCGGCCGCGCCAAGGCGATGCGCGCCCGCGGCGGCCGCCTGGTGGTGGTCGACCCGCGCCGCAGCGAGACGGCCGCCATCGCCGACGAACATCACTTCATCCGACCCGGCACCGACCAGTTCCTGCTGTTGGGACTGCTGCACGCGCTGTTCGACGAAGGCCTGGCTCGACCCGGCCGCCTGGCCGCGTTCCTGGCCGAAGGCGCCACGGGCGTCGAGGCGCTGCAAGCCGCGGTGCGGCCGTACGCGCCCGAACGCATGGCCGAGCGATGCGGCGTGCCGGCCGACGTGCAGCGCGCGCTCGTGCGCCAGCTTGCTGCGGCGCCGCGCGCGGCGGTCTACTCGCGCATCGGCTCCAGCACGCAGCGCTTCGGCACGCTCAACTCGGTGCTGGTGGACGCGCTCAACATCCTCACCGGTCACCTCGATTCGGAGGGCGGCGCCATGTTCCCGCAGGCCGCGGCGTTCGCGGCCAACACGCAGGGGCGGCCGGGCGTGGGCCGTGGCATGGTGACGGGACGCACGCGCAGCCGCGTGTCGGGTGCGCCCGAGGTCTTGGGCGAATACCCCACCAGCTGCCTGGCCGAGGAGATCGAGACCGAAGGCCCGGGACGCGTCCGCGCGCTGGTGTCCGTGGCCAGCAATCCGGTGCTGTCCGCGCCCAATGGCGCGCGCATCGGCCAGGCGCTCGCGGGGCTCGACTTCATGGTGAGCGTCGACATCTACGTCAACGAGACCACCCAGCACGCCGACGTGATCCTGCCGGGCCTGTCCACGTTCGAAGAGCCGCACTACGACGTCAGCTTCCCGCAGCTGTCGTGCCGCAACCATGCCCGCTACAGCCCGGCCGTGTTCGCGCCGCGGGCCGGCGCGCAGGCGGAATGGCAGTCGCTGTTGCACATGGCGGCGATGCTGCGCGGCGAGCCTGGCGCCGGCGCGCCCGGCTTCGACCTGGCCGCGTTCGACAAGCAACTGCTGGCCGACGACCTGCGCCGCCTGGCCGCCGGCGTGTCCGAGCCGCTGCAGGCCGCGATGCGCGACGCGCTCGGCGAGCGTCCGGGTCCCGAACGGCTGCTCGACCTGGCGCTGCGCGCCGGGCCGCACGGCGATCGCTTCGGCCAGAAGCCGGGTGGCCTCAGCCTGGACGCACTGAAGGCCGCGCCGCACGGCGTCGACCTGGGCGCGCTGCAGCCGCGGCTGCCCGAGATCCTGCGCACGCCCAGCGGCCGCATCGAGCTGTGGCCGGAGGCCGTGGCGGCCGAGCTCGCCGCCGTCGACGCCGCGCTGCGCGAGCCACCGCCCGCGCTCGTGGTGGTGGGTCGGCGCGACGTCCGCTCCAACAACAGCTGGATGCACAACCTGCCCACGCTGGCCAAGGGTCCGGAGCGCTGTACCGCGCTGCTGCACCCGCACGACGCGGCGCGCCACGGGGTGCAGGCCGGCGACCGGGTGCGTCTCGAAGGCACGGGCGGCCGCGCGATCGAACTGCCGGTCACCCTGTCGGACGAGATGATGCCGGGCGTGGTCAGCGTGCCGCATGGCTGGGGCCACGACCAGGCGGGCGCGCGCCTGGGGGTCGCCGCACAACGGCCGGGCGCCAACCTCAACGACCTGCTGGACGACCGCTTGCGCGATCCGCTGTCGGGAACGTCGGTGCTGAATGGCGTGGCCGTGACGCTTCGACGGGCCGAGGCCTGAGCGCGCTGCGCGCTGGCCGCCCAGCCGTGCCACGCAGCTGCCGAGCGGATGACTAAGAGACCCCCACGGGCACGCGCACGCCCTGGGCCGTCAGCTCCAGCACCCGGTCGCAGCGCGCCGCGGCGGGCGGCGAGTGCGTGACCATCAACACGCCGGCGCCGGTGCGGCGGGCCACGTCCACCAGCACGTCCATCACGAGTCCGGCGCTGCGCGGGTCGAGGTTGCCCGTGGGCTCGTCGGCCAGCACCAGCGCGGGCTCGTGCACCAGCGCGCGGGCGATGGCCACGCGCTGCAGCTGGCCGCCCGACAGCTGGCGCGGCGCGCGTTCGCCCAGCCCGTCCAGGCCGACGGCCGCCAGCATGCGCGCCACCCGGTCGCCGCGCGGGCGACCCAGCAGCTGCAGCGGCAGGCCGACGTTGTCGGCCACGCTGAGGTGCGGCAACACGTGGAAGGCCTGGAACACGAAGCCCAGGTCTTCGCGGCGCAGCCGCGCGGCCTCGGGCTCGGTCATCGCGAGCACGTCGCGGCCGCCCAGCAGCACCTGGCCCGCGTCGGCGGTGTCGAGGCCGGCCACGCAGTTCAGCAGCGTCGACTTGCCGACGCCGGATTCGCCCAGCAGCGCCACCAGCTCGCCACGGACCATGGTCAGCGACACGTCGCTGAATACGAAGGCGTCGCCGTAGCGCTTGGCCAGGCCGGAGACGGCGAGCAGGGGCGCCGGGGTGGCGTGGAAGGCGTTGTTCATGCGGGGTCAAGCATACGGCATGCGTCCTGCTGGACAGTGGCTGAAGTCGCACTCGCCGCACCGGCGCGACGGTGCGGACAACGGGATCCAGGATTTACGTGACTTCGAAGCCCGTGGGACTGTGCGGTTTGCGACGCCGGCCGCACAATCGGCAACGAATTCCTTCATCGGCCGGGCATGGCGGCCGATACAGTCCAGAGTACGGGCACCCCCATGGGGACGCCGACTCGGCTCCGCGCCTCGACGGCGCGGGCGCTGGAATTGCCCGCGTGCGACAGACACGCGGGCAGAAGTCTTGATCGAGGTGGATGGGTGACGGCTGAAATCGATTCTTCGACATTGAGCGGGCTCGTGCGGATGCTCGAGCGGCGCAGCACGCGCTTCTGGGCCGGCGGGGCGATCCTGGTCGCCGTTGCCGGCATCGGGGTGGCCACGGGGCTGGGCATGCTGGCCGGCGGACGCGGCGGCGTCATCGCGCTGAGCGTCTCCGTGTTCTTCGCGCTGGCCGCGCTGGGGCTGGTGGGCATCGTGATCCGGCTCGCCCGCGTGGTGGCCGACACCCGTGCCCGCCAGGCGCTGCAGGCGGTCGACGACGACCTCACCGGCCTGTCCAACCGGCGCCACTTCCTGGAACTGGTGGAACGCGAATTCGCGCGCTGCCGCCGCTACGGCGACGATGGCGCGCTGCTGCTGATCGACGCCGACCACCTGCGCCGCATCAACGAACACCTGGGCCAGCTGTGCGGCGACGCGCTGCTGCTCGAGGTGACCAAGCGCGTGGGCACCACGCTGCGCCAGCCTGACCTGCTGGCCCGCTTCGGCGGCGCCGAGCTGGCCGTGTTCCTGCCCAACACCGATCCACTGGGCGCGCTCGACGCCGCCGAGCGCATCCGCCAGCAGGTGGCCTCCGCGCCCTACACTTGGCAGCAGACGCACGTGGTGGCCACGGTCAGCATCGGCGTGTCCACGGTGCACCAGGGCCAGTTGAGCGTCGACACCATGGTGCACGAGGCCGAGCAGGCCCTCGAGGCCGCCAAGGAGGCCGGCCGCAACTGCGTGCGCACGGGGCCGATCAAGCCGCGCAAGAACGGCGAACGCGTGTCCAGCTGAGGGGTCTGGCTCCCGCAGCCAGCGCCGTCAGCCGCAGGGCGTTGTAGATCCGGCGGGAGCGAGACCCCCAGCCGTGCCGATCAGCGACTCCACCAGCTTTACCAGCCGCTCCTCGACGTCCGGCGCATCCGCCTCCACCACGTGCCGCTCAGCCATGCTGCGCAGCCATGTGATCTGCCGCTTGGCGAGCTGTCGCGTGGCGGCGATGCCGCGTTCGCGCAGGTTGGCCAGGTCGGGGGGATCCAAGGCGTCCAGCGCCTCCCACGCCTGCCGGTAGCCCACGCAGCGCATCGAGGGCAGGTCCAGGTGCAGCGAGCGATCGGCGCGCAATCCGCGCACCTCGTCGAGAAAGCCGGCCTGCAGCATCGCGTCGAAGCGTCGCGCGATGCGCTGGTGCAGCCACGCGCGTGACGCGGGCTCCAGCGCGATCAACGCGCCGCCGTGCACGGGCGCGTCGCGCCGCGCCCGCTGGTGCAGCGTCGACAGCGGCACCCCGCCCGAGCGGAACACCTCCAGTGCCCGCTGGACGCGCTGCGAGTCGTTGGGCGCCAGGCGTGCCGCGGTGACCGGGTCGACCAGCGCGAGCTGCGCGTGCATCGCGGGCCAGCCCAGGCGCGTCGCCTCCTCGTCTAGCGCGGCGCGGAGGGCCGGGTCGGCGGCGGGCATCTCGTCGATGCCGTCCACCAGCGCCTTGAAGTACATCATCGTGCCGCCCACCAGCAGCGGCCAGCGGCCGCGGGCGCGGATCTCGTCGACCAGCCGCCGTGCGTCCACCACGAACCGGGCGGCGGAGTACGACTGGGCCGGCCCGATGAGGTCGAGCAGGTGGTGCGGCGCCGAGGCCTGTTCGGCGGCGCTCGGCTTGGCGGTGCCGATGTCCATGCCCCGGTAGACCAGCGCAGAGTCGACGCTGACGATCTCCACCGGCCAGCGGCGCGCCAGCGCGACGGCCAGCGCGGTCTTGCCGGACGCGGTGGGGCCGGCCAGGCCCAACCACTTCAGCTCGGCCGACGCCCCGTCGGGGGCCACGCTGGGACTCACGTCAGAAGCGCTCGTCTTCGCGCAGGTAACGCCACTGGCCCGCGGGCAGCTTGCCCAGCGACACGCTGCCGATTCGCACGCGCTTCAGGCCGGTGACCACGAGGCCGACGGCCTCGCACATGCGACGGATCTGGCGCTTGCGGCCCTCGCGCAGCACGAAGCGCAACTGGTCTTCGTTGGCCCAGCTGACCTTGGCCGGACGCAGTTCCTTGCCGTCGAGCCACAGGCCGTGGCGCAGCTGCTCGAGGTCGGCGTCGGGCAGCAGGCCGCCGCGCGGATACTCCACGCGCACCAGGTATTCCTTCTCGACGTCGGAGTCATCGCCGATGAGGTGGCGCGCGATGCGCCCGTCCTGCGTGAGCACGAGCAGGCCGGTGGAATCGATGTCGAGGCGTCCGGCCGGCACGATGCCGCGGGCGTGGCCCGGGTGCCAGCGCTCGCGCGAAGGATCCTCGGGCCAGTGGTTGGCCGGTGTCACCAGCACGACGGCGGGCTCGTAGCCGTCCTCGGCCTGTCCGCTGACGTAGCCGATGGGCTTGTGCAGCAGGATGGTGACGCGGTGCGCCTGCTGGGTCTTGGCCTCTTCGTCGACCGTGATCACCTGCTGGGGAAACACGCGGGCGCCGAGCACGGCCATCTCGCCGTCGACCTTCACCCAGCCGGCGGCGATCCAGTCGTCGGCCTCGCGGCGCGACGCGATGCCGCGTTCGGCCAGCACCTTCGACAGGCGCTGGTCGTCGCGCCTGGGCGCGTTCGGGTCGAACGCAGGGGGGCGTTGCGGAGCGGTCTGCGAAGGGGCCTGGCCCCGCGGCGACTGGCCCTGGCCGGGGTGTTGCGCTTCGCGCGGCCCGTCGTCGCGGCGGCGCGGCGGCGGCGGCCGGTCATTGGGGCCGGGATGGCGCGGGCGATCGCCGGCGTAGCCGCGCGGGCCGTCCGGCGCGCCGCGGCCGTCCTGCCCGCCACGGCCGTCCTGCCCGCCGCGCCCGTCGTCGCGAGGGCCGTTGTAGCGCGGGTGGTCGTTGGGGCCTTGCGGATAGGTGGGGCCGCTGTCGCCGTAGGGTGCGCTCGAGCGCTCTCCCACCGGCGCGCCACGATCGTGGCTGTGCCCGTGGCCCTGCGGCGGCCGGTCGTCGCGGTGGCGGATGTCGTTGCGCGGCGGACCGGGCGGCAGGCCGGTGGTGCGCCGATCGTCCTTGCGGAACGGTGCCTTCGGCGCGTCGGTGCGGAACGCAGCCGGCGGGCCGTCCTTGCGGAACGCAGCCGGTGGGCCGTCCTTGCGGAACGCAGCCGGCGGGCCGTCCTTGCGGAACGCTGCAGGCGGCCCGTCCTTGCGGAACGGCGCCGGAGGGCGATTGGCCTCGGGAGGCCGCGATTCTGAGAAGGCCGGCCGCGGCGGGCGGTCCTGCCACGGCCCGGGGCTCGTGCGGCGCTCGCCGGGACGATCCGGCCGCGGCGCGTCGCCATGCGCGCGGCGCGGGCCGTCGCGACGGTCGCGCGGATCGTCGCGGCGCTCGCGCGGCGGGGCCGGCGGCGGATCGGCGCGCCAGACGTTGCTGGGCGTGTCGCGACGCGGCGGCGGCAGGTCGCGCAGGTCGGGGCGCTTGCCGCGCAGCGCGGCGTTGTCGTTGGGCTTGCGCTCGTTCGGACGCTGTTCCAGCACGCGCTGCCCCACCTTGCGGGGGTCCTTGGCGTCGGCGTCGGAGGGTCCGGCCTCGTTCCGCGTGACGCGACGGGGGGAGGTGGGCGGCTTGTTCGGCGGCTCGGGCGGCGGGGAAGAAGAATCGGTCATGTCAGGTCAGCCGCAAGGGAATCAGTGGGAACAGGGTAAGCCGGAATCAACGTCCGCGCAGGAACAGCGCGTCGAGTTCCTTCATCGTCACCTGGCGCCAGGTGGGGCGGCCATGGTTGCATTGGTCGGAGCGCTCGGTGGCCTCCATCTGGCGCAGCAGGCCGTTCATCTCTTCCAGCGTGAGGCGGCGGTTGGCGCGCACGGCGCCGTGGCAGGCCATCGAGGCCAGCACGTCGTCGCGGGCGCGCTGTACCAGGCTGCTGGCGTCGACCTCGGCCAGGTCGGCCAGCACCGAGCGCACCAGGTCGACCGGGTCGGCCTGAAGCAGCGCCGCGGGCAGGCTGCGCACGGCCAGCGTGCTGGGGCCCATGGCCGAGACGTCGAGGCCCAGTGCGCGCAGCGTGGCGGCGTGGGTCTCGACCAGTGCGTGCTCGGCCGGCGTGGCGGCGAAGGTGGCGGGGATCAGCAGCGCCTGCGTGGGCATGTCGTGCGTGGCCGCCCCGGCCTTCAGGCGCTCGTAGACGATGCGTTCGTGGGCGGCGTGCATGTCGACCACCACGAGGCCCTGCGCGTTCTCGGCCAGCACGTAGACGCCCTGGATCTGCGCGATGGCGCGGCCCAGCGGCCAGTCGGACGCGTCGGCCTTGGCGACGGCGGCCACGGCCTCGTCGTGGCCTTGCTGGAGGATCCACGACGGCGCCTGCTCGCGCGCAACGAGCACCGCGGTACCGCCGGCGTCGAGCACGCCCCCCGCGGCGCGCGCCGGCGCGCCGGAGTCGCCGAAGGAACGCGCGAACAGCGAGGCGGTGGTCGCGCCCGCGAGCGGGTCGCGCGTGTCGCTGGCGAGCGCCCACGGGCGCGCGGGCGCGAGGCCGGCGGCGTTCCAGCCGGGCGTGGCGGCGCCGGCGCCGCCGTTGCCGCTCACGTTGCCGTTGCCGTTGAGGCGCTCGACGGCCGCCGCGGCGGCGTTGGCGAACCCGCCCGGCGTGCCGAAGGACGCTCCCGGCGCGCCCATGCCCGCGGCCGCGCCCGGGGCCATGGCGCCCGACGGCGCGAGCACGTCCTCGACGGCGCGCTTGACGGCCTGGTGGATGGCGCCCGAGTCGCGGAAGCGCACTTCGATCTTGGTGGGATGCACGTTGACGTCGACGCGCGCCGGATCGATGTCGATGAACAGCACGTAGGCCGGCTGCTTCTGGCCGTGCAGCACGTCCTCGTAGGCGGCGCGCAGCGCGTGGCCGATGAGGCGGTCGCGCACGTAGCGGCCGTTGACGTAGACGTACTGGTGATCGCTGCGCGTGCGCGCCGCCGCGGGCAGTCCCACGCGGCCGTGGATGGCGATGGGGCCGATCTCGGCCTGCAGCGGCCGGCTGTTGTCGACGAAGTCGTCGCCCAGCACGTCGCGGATGCGTTGCGCCTCCTCGCTGGCGCGCCACTGTTCCACCAGCCGCCCCTCGTGCCAGACGGCGAAGCCGACGCCGGGACGCACCAGCGCGTGGCGGCGCACGGCCTCGATGCAATGCGCGAGCTCGGTGGAGTCGGATTTCAGGAACTTGCGCCGCGCCGGCGTGCTGAAGAACAGCTCGCGCACTTCGACGGTGGTGCCTTGCGCGCGGGCGGCGGGCGAGAGCTCGCCCGAGCGCGCGTCCAGGCGTTGCGCGTGGCCGGCCGTCGGCGTGCGGCTGACCAGCGCCAGCTCGGACACCGAGGCGATGGCGGCCAGCGCCTCGCCGCGGAAGCCCATGGTGGACACCTGCTCGAGATCGTCGAGCGAGCGGATCTTGCTGGTGGCGTGGCGCTTGAGGGCCAGCGGCAGTTCGGTGGCCTCGATGCCGCCGCCGTCGTCCTCGATGAGGATGGCGCGCACGCCGCCTGCCACCAGACGGACGCCGATCTGCGTGGCGCCGGCGTCGAGCGCGTTGTCCACCAGCTCGCGCACCACGGATGCCGGCCGTTCGACGACCTCGCCCGCGGCGATCTGGCTCACCAGTTCGTCGGGTAGTTCGCGGATCGCGCGGCGCTCGGTCGGCCCATTCTGGAGACTCATTCCCGTATTGTAAGAAGCCCCACCGATAATCGCCGCCCATGGACTCCTTGATCCCCTTGTTTCAGCATCTTCTTCACGCCGACCAGTACCTGGCGGCTTTCGTGGCCGGAAACGGCGTCTGGGTCTACGCGGTGCTGTTCGCCGTCATCTTCATCGAGACCGGGGTCGTGGTGATGCCGTTCCTGCCCGGCGACTCGCTGCTGTTCATCGTGGGCGCGACGGCCGCCACCGGGCTGCTCGACATCTCGATGGCGCTGGGCGTGATGTTCGCCGCGGCGGTGCTGGGCAACCAGACCAACTACACCATCGGCCGCTGGATCGGCCCGCGCGTGTTCCATTGGGAGAACTCGCGCTGGTTCAACAAGCAGGGCTTCGACAAGTCGCACGCCTTCTTCGAGAAGTACGGCGGCGTGGCGCTGATCGCGGGGCGCTTCATGCCCTTCGTGCGCACCTTCGCGCCGTTCGTGGCCGGCGTCACGCTGATGACTCGGCGCCGCTTCACGCTGTTCGACGTCTCCGGCGCCGCGCTGTGGATCGGCAGCGTCACGCTGCTGGGCTACGCCATCGGCAACCTGCCGTGGGTCAAGGGCCACCTGCCGTGGATCTTCCTGGCCATGATCATCATTCCGGGCGTGGCGGCGCTGATCGGCGTGCTGCGCCAGAAGAAACGGCCGGCCTGACCCCACCGCTCATCCGGCGGCCAGCGGCGGCGGCGCAGGGTCCTGGTGCAATTCGACCTGCACGGTCAGCCGCTCGGTGTTCAGCGTGCCGTAGTTGGACAGGAACGCCACGTCGGCGGCGTCGCGGCCGTAGGCCACCACGATGCGGCCGCCGCGCGCCGTCTCCTGCGTGGCGTCGAAGGTGAACCAGCGTCCGCCGATGTAGGCCTCGAACCAGGCATGCATGTCCATCGGATCGAGCTGGTACAGGTAGCCCACCACCATGCGCGCCGGGATCTGCAGTGCGCGGCACAGGGCGATGCCCACGTGGGCGAAGTCGCGGCACACGCCGGCGCCGCGGGCCAGCGTGTCGAGGGCGTCGGTGGCGGCGTCGCTCACGCCGTAGCGGTATTCGAGGTTGTGGTGGATCCACGCGCGGATCGTCTCCACTTGCCCATAGCCGGGCGCCACGCCCGCCACCATCCGGCGCGCCTGCCGCTCCATCGTGTCGCTGGGGCAGTAGCGGCTCTGGAGCAGGAACTGCAGCGCGGCGTCGGGCACCTGCTCGATGGGCGTGCACGGGGCGTTCGGCTCCACGGCGATCGCCTCCTCGGTGTCCACCACCACGTCCACGCGGATGCGCATGCGCCCCTGCGGGACGACGAAGCGCTGGCACAGGTTGCCGAACGAATCGACGTATTCGGTCGACGGCACGTGCGGCGCGAAGAAGTAGGCCTCGCTGGCGAGCCACTGCGCCATGCCGCTGCTGGGGCGCAGCATCGCCACGGTGGGGCAGTCGCTGGGCGCCGAGACCTCGATGTCGCACATGGCCTTGAGTCGCACGGGCTGCCTTTGGCAGGAGAAGGGGATGCGCCGGCCCCGGCAAGCGCGGGGCCCTACAGGTCGCGATGCCGCGAGATGGGCGGGTTCTTGGCGAAGTAGCGGTCGATGCCGGTGAACAACGCCTCCACCAGCTGGTGCCGGTAGTCGGGGTCGCGCAGCTTGTCTTCTTCCTGCGGGTTGGAGATGAACGCCGTCTCCACCAGGATGGACGGGATGGCCGGCGCCTTCAGCACCGCGAAGCTGGCCTGTTCGACCTGGCCGCGGTGCAGCTTGCCGATCTTGCCCATGCGCGCGAGCACCTCGTCGCCCACGCGCATGCTGTCCTTGATCTGCGCGGTGGTGCTCATGTCGAGCATCGCGCGAATCACCTGCGCGTCCTTCACCTTCACGCTGACGCCGCCGACGGCATCGGACGCGTTCTCGCGGTTGGCCATCCAGCGGGCCGCGGCGCTCGACGCGCCGCCCTGGCTCAGCGCGAACACCGAGGCGCCGCGGGCCTCGGGCGTGAAGAACGCGTCGGCGTGGATGGACACGAACAGGTCGGCCTGCACGCGTTCGGCCTTCTTCACGCGCTCGCCCAGCGGCACGAAGAAATCGGAATCGCGCGTGAGCAGCACCCGCACGCCGGGCTTGGCGTTGAGGCGCTCGCGCAGCTGCAGCGCCACGGCCAGTACGACGTCCTTCTCCTTCAGGCCCGAGGGCCCGATGGCGCCGGGATCCTCGCCGCCGTGGCCGGGGTCGATGGCGATCACCAGCAGGCGGTCGACCTTGCGCTTTTCCTCCGGCGTGAGCGGGCGCGCGTTGAACGGCGCCTGCGTCTCCATGGGCGAGGTGTCGGCGCCGCGCAGCGCGGCGGTGCCGCCATCGGCCACGCGCGGGCCGGCGGGCAGCGGCGCGTCGACGCCGGCCAGGCCCGTGCCCATGCCCGGAGCGCCCGGCGCGCTGGCGCCCGCGGGAATCTTGCCGATGAACTCGCCCAGCGCGTCCTGCACCGACTGCGCGGCGGCCTGCTCGGCCTGCTCCTTGCCGCGCAGCAGCGCGAGCAGCGGATCCTGTTCCTTGAGCGGGTAGAGGTCGAACACCAGCCGGTGCTGGTACGCGGCCACCGGCGCCAGCATGAACTGCTGCGGCGCCACGGCCTGCTTCAGGTCGAGCACCAGGCGCACCACGCGCGGCTGGTTCTGCCCCACGCGCACGCCGGCGATGAACGGGTCGTCGGAGCGCACCTTGCCCACCATGTCGCGCAGGGCGGGGCTCAGCTCCAGGTTGTCGATGTCGACGACGAGGCGGTAGGGGTTGTCGGCGACGAAGTTGCGCGCCACGAGAGGCTGGTCGCTCTCGATCGTGACGCGGGAGTAGTCGGCCGCGGGCCAGATGCGGACGGCGACGATGGACGCGCCGAACGCGAGGTCGGTGGCGCCAAGGCACAGCACGAGGCTGCCGCCGCGCAGCAACGCATCTCTTCTCTTCATGAATCCATATTCTCAAGCAATTGCAGGCCCACGGGTGTCATTGCATCGAATCGCACGCCTCGAACCGCCTCGGCGTGTGGCGTGATCGTCACGCGCAGGTCGGGCACGGGCAGCAGGGGCTGGGCCTTCTCGGCCCATTCCACCAGCTTCAGGCCCGCCGCGCCGAACAGCTCCCGCAGGCCGGCGTCCTCCCATTCCTGCGGGTCGTCGAAGCGGTAGAAATCGAAGTGCGAGATGGCCCGGTGGTCGAGCTCGTAGGTCTCGACGACCGCGTAGGTGGGGCTCTTGATGCGGCCCTCCACGCCCATCGCGTGCAGCAGGTGGCGCGCGAAGGTGGTCTTGCCGGCGCCCAGCGGGCCCTCGAGCTCCACGAAGGCGTCACGCAACCCCGGAGAGCGTGCAAGACTGCTCGCGGAGGCGGCGCATTCGGCCTCGTCGGCCCAGGTGGCCTGCGATGTTCCTAGAATCGGCGGATGTTTCAGCTGCGTCATGACGTGGACGACCCTCGGGGACTTGCGCTCCTGCAACGCCTCGAGGGATGGGCGCGCGAGCTCGGATTCTCACAGATCGGCGTGGCCGAGGTCGATCTCGGCCACGCCGAGGACGGCCTGCGCGCCTGGCTGGAGGCCGGCTTCCACGGCAGCATGGACTACATGGCCGCGCACGGCATGATGCGCGCCCGGCCCGCCGAACTGCATCCGGGCGCGCTGCGCATCATCACCGCGCGCATGGACTACCTGCCCGAGTCGCGCGGCGACGACTGGCAGGCCGACGAGACGGCGCGCCTGGCGCGTCCCGCCGAAGCGGTGATCTCGATGTATGCCCGCGGCCGCGACTATCACAAGGTGTTGCGCAACCGCCTGCAGAAGCTGGCCGATCGGCTCGCCGACGAGATCGGCCCGCTGGGCCACCGCTGCTTCACCGATTCGGCGCCGGTGATGGAGGTGGAACTGGCCACCCGCTCCGGCCTGGGCTGGCGCGGCAAGCACACCCTGACCCTGGCGCGCGACGCCGGCTCGATGTTCTTCCTCGGCGAGATCTTCGTCGACATCGCGCTGCCGTTGACCGCCGCCGCCGAGCCGCACTGCGGGCGCTGCACGGCGTGCATGGACGTGTGCCCCACGCAGGCCATCGTCGCGCCCGAGCGGCTCGACGCGCGCCGTTGCATCTCGTATCTCACCATCGAGAGCGACGATCCGATCCCGCTGGAGTTCCGCCGCGCGATCGGCAACCGCATCTACGGCTGCGACGACTGCCAGGTGGTTTGCCCCTGGAACAAGTTCGCGCGCCGTAGTCCTTTACCCGACTTTGCAGAGCGGGAAGATCTTGCCGAACCCACGCTGCTGGGTCTGTGGGCATGGACGGAACCCGAGTTCCTGAGCCGCACCGAGGGATCGCCGATCCGTCGCATCGGCCATGGGCGCTGGCAGCGAAACATCGCCGTGGCGCTCGGCAACGCGCTGCATGCGGGCGAGCCGCGCGAGCCGATCGAGGCGGCCCTGCGCGCGCGTCTCCCGCACGCGAACCCCTTGCTCGCGGAGCACATCGAGTGGGCCTTGTCGTCCGCGCCCGACGCTGGCGCGTTGAGCGAGTGAGGGGTCGTCCGCGACCCCGACCAAGGAGAACCGCCATGACCGCCGACATCCTGCGCCACCCGATCCGCCGCCTGCTGGCCGGCGTGCGCGCCCTGGCCCAGGGCCTGCTGGGCATGGCGCTGATCGCGCTGGCCGCGCTCGCGTTCCTGCCCAGCGCCCACGCCGCCGCGCCCATCACGCTCGAGAACCAGACCTTTCCCGCCGGGGCCACGGTGGCCGGCACGCCGCTGCAGCTCAACGGCGTGGGACTGCGCGCCGCCTTCATCTACAAGATCTATCTCGCCGGGCTGTACCTGCCGTCGAAGGCCGGCTCCGGCGCCGAGGTCTTCGCCGAGGCCGGCGCCAAGCGCGTGCAGGTGCGCATGCTGATGGACGGCCCGTCCGACGAATTCGCCAAGGCCTTCACCGGCGGCATCGCCAAGCGCACGCCGGCCGACCAGGTGGCCGCGATGCAGGATCGCATCGACGCGTTCGACCGCACGCTGCGCAGCGTGGGCAACGTGAAGAAGGGCGACGTGGTCAACCTCGACTACGCGCCGGCGGTGGGCCTGACGATGACCGTCAACGGCAGGCCGTACGGCGCGCCGGTGCCGGGCCCCGACCTGTACGCCGCGCTGCTGCAGATCTTCGTGGGCGAGCGCCCGGTCGACGCGAAGATGAAGGCCGGCATGCTGGGGGCGGCGGGCTGATGTCGGACGCGATGCAGCGCAGCCAGGGCGTCATCGACCGCTTCCTGGACGGCCTGTGGCTGGAGGATGGCCTCGCGAAGAACTCGCTGTCGGCCTACCGGCGCGACCTCACGCTGTTCGCCACCTGGCTGGCCGACGCCGCGGCGCGCGACCTCTCGCAGTCGCGCGCGCTCGACGTGCAGGGCTACATGCTGGCGCGCCACGCGGCCAGCAAGGCCACCAGCGCCAACCGGCGGCTGGCGGTGTTTCGCCGCTTCTTTCGCTGGGGCCTTCGCGAGCGCCTCGTCACCGAGGATCCGACGCTGCGCCTGCGTCCCGCGCGCCAGGCGTTGCGCGTGCCAAAGACGCTCAGCGAGGCGCAGGTCGACACGCTGCTGAACGCGCCCGACGTGGAGACGGCGCTGGGACTGCGCGATCGCGCCATGCTGGAACTGATGTACGCCAGCGGGCTGCGGGTGAGCGAGCTGGTGGAGCTGAGGCTGGTCAACCTGAGCCTGCCCGACGGCGTGGTGCGCGTGATGGGCAAGGGCTCCAAGGAGCGCCTGGTGCCCTTCGGCGACGAGGCACGGCGCTGGCTGGAGACGTGGCTGCGCACGGGCCGGCCGGAGCTGCTGCAGGCGCGTCGCAGCGACGCGTTGTTCGTGACCGTGCGAGCGGCCGCGATGTCACGCCAGATGTTCTGGAACCTGGTCAAGAAGTACGCGCTGGCGGCCGCCATCCGCAACCCGATGTCGCCGCACACGCTGCGGCACGCGTTCGCCACGCACCTGCTCAACCACGGCGCCGACCTGCGCGCGGTGCAGCTGCTGCTGGGGCACGCCGACATCTCCACCACGACGATCTACACGCACGTGGCGCGCGAGCGACTGCGCCAGCTGCACGCGAAGCACCATCCGCGCGGCTGAACGCCTACGCTGTCATCCTGCGCGGCTGACCGACGACGCTGTCATCCTGCGCGAAGTCGCAGGATCCACGCGCTCAATGGTGCTGCCACACCCACAACACGGTACCGCGCGCGTCGAAGTTGTTCATCGCGAACGCGCCGAACGACGCGCCGCCGCTGCTGCTTGACTGCAGGCCCGTAGTCGCCTGAAGCACGTCCGCCAGCGTGAACGTGAAGCTCACCGGCTTCGCGTCGACCACCGTCTGCGCCACGAGCTCGCCGTGGTAGCCGGGGATCGCGTCCAGCGACAGGCCCGCGCCGGCCAGCGACGCCGCGAACTCCGCGGGCGTCAGCAGCGTGGCGCCCGTGCTGCTTGAAAATCCTGCGGCGAGCCCGGACGACAGGGCGTTCTGGACGGTCGTGGGCGCGCCCTGGATCCCCGCGAGGATCGAACCGTCGGCGCCGCGAACGCCGCTCATCTCGGCGTCGCCCATCGGCTTGGGTGCCGCGTTGGCGAACGGGCTGACGAGGGCGGCGAGCGCCAGCGCCAGCGCCGGTCGCGAAGGCTTGGAGAGAGTGGATCGGCAAGGCATCGGACACTTCCTTTCGTGGAAGTTCCAATGTGCCGATCGCCCCGCATCTCGAAGGGCGGATGAGGGGCGATCCGGCCCCCGTCCACCGGCTCAAGTTTCGACGCGACCCTGCCGACGAGGACCCGGCACCGGAAGTGCCAGCGCGGCCGCGCCCAGGGCCATCGCCGCGATGCCGGTGGCGCCGATCTCGATAGCCACGCGCAGCCCCCAGCGCGTGGCGATCGCCCCGAGCGCGAGCGCCGTCGCGCCCATCGCCAGGTAGCCCACGAGGTAGATCGTTGACAGCGTCCCGGCGCGGTGGCGGGCCGGCGCGTGCGCGTTGATCAGCGTCAGCCCGCCCAGGAACAGCAGGCTGTAGCCCGCCCCCGACAGCGCCGAGGCCAGCAGGAAGGCGGAAAGCGCGCGCTGCGAGGCCGCCAGCAGCAGCAAGGCGAGCGCCGCCGCGGCCACCACGCCGCCGGCCTGGATGGCACGAGCGCCGGGCAGGCGTCGCGCGAACACCGCGGTCACGCCGGTGACGGCGGCGAACAGCGCCAGCACCGCGCCGTTGACCAGCGCGTTGGACGAGCCGATGAGGTCGAGCGCGATGCGGCTGCCCAGCGACAGCATCAGCGCGCCCAGCACGTAGCCGGCGGCGACGGCGGCCGTGGCGGTGGCGAACACGCGAGCGATCCCGCGCGGCACCGCAAGCGCGCCCGGGCGCCACGGCGGTGCCGTCGCCCGCTCGGCGGCGGTCGGTCGCGGCAGGAACCACGCGGCCGCGAACACCGCCGCCAGCACGCCGAACAGCACGAGAAAGTTCAGGCGCAACGGCCAGGGCGCGTACTGGATCAACGCCCCGCCGCTGAGCGTGGCCATGCCCAGCCCGAACGCGGTGGCCGCCGTGGCCACCACGTTGGCCCGCGCCTGCGCGCCCGGCGCGCTGAACTCCACCAGCGCGGCGGTGCCCGGGCTCGCCGACAGCCCCACGCCGATGCCCATGAACGCGCGGCCGGCGTAGAGCCACGCCACCCCGGGCGCCAGCGCGAACAGGCCCACCCCCAGCAGCGACGACGCGACCCCCGCCAGGATCGCCGCGCGCCGTCCGATGTGGTCGGACAGGTTGCCGAACAGCAGCAGCGTCAGCACCACCGCCACCGGATAGACGGCGAACATGCCCTGGGTGACCGTGGGGGTCAGGTGCCAGCGCGCCGCATACAGCGGATAGGTGAGGGCGGGCGCGGCGCTCGTCCACAGGGTATGGGCGACCACGGCGGCGGCCACGTGGAAGCTGGCGCGCCGGCCGAGCGTGGAGGTCATCGTCAGTCGAGCAGGGCGATCGAATCGACGCGGCCGGGATAGAACGCCACGTGCTCGCGGATGGCGGCCACGGCGTCGTCGGGCTGCTCGTCGGTCCACACCGCGTTGACGCCGCGCTCGCCGCCCACGGTGACGACGACGCGCCCGGGGTTCGGGGTGATGGTGACGGGATGGTCGGGCCCCGGGATGCGGGTGGTCTGGCTGGTCATGGCGATTCCTTTGTTGCCGAGGTTGTTCACGACGCGGTCTTGCCGCCGTTGACGTCGATGACCTGGCCGGTGAGGAACCCGGCCTGAGGTGACGCGAGGAACGCGATGACGTCGACGATGTCGTCGGGCTGGCCCAGGCGTTTCATCGGCACGCCGGCCACCAGCGCGTTCTTGCGCTCTTCGCCGCCCGCGCGCCCGATGCCGGCGAGGGCGCCGGTGATGAGGACGACGGGAGCGGTCATCGCGATTCCTTTGGTCAGGTTGATAGTTCGTTAGGAATAAGTATGTACGACCGTATTTAGAACATCAACAAGAAAATACGCTCGTACGCTTTCTTCCCGCCGCCCTCAGCCGATGCGCTTGAGCACGCTGGCGAACAGCACTTCCTTGAAGCGCTCCACCGGCACCGGGCTGCGCTGGGCCTTGGCCAGCAGGTTGGCGCCCTGCAGCGACGAGACGACGAAGCCGGCGATCTCGTCGCAGTCGGTGGCGGGCGAGATCTCGCCCGCCTTCACGGCCGCGCGCAGGCAGTATGCGACGGCGGACTGCACCGCGCCGAACACCGCCACCAGTCGCTCGCGGATCGGCTCGCTGGAGTCGCTCGCCTCCGCGGTGAAGTTGCCGAACAGGCAGCCGTTTTTCATGCTGTCCTGGTTGAGGCGGTTCTTGCCGTTGTCGATGTACAGGCGCAGGCGCTGCAGCGGGGGCAGGTCGTCGTTGCGCAAGGTGTCGCGGATGTTGTCCTGCGCGTTGGCGAAGTACAGGTCGATCACCTCGAGGCCGAAGGCCTCCTTCGACGCGAAGTGGTTGGTGAACGAGCCCTGGGGCACCCCGGCCGCCTGCACGATGTCACGCACGCTGGCGCCGCCGAACCCGCGTTCGTGGACGACCTGCATGCCGACGTGCAGCAGTTTCTCGCGGTGGGAGGGCTTGGGCATGGATGAATACTACACTCGTCCGTATTTGAACTCAAGCGCCGACCGGCAGCGGGCCGGCCGGCTTGATCTCCTCCAGGCAGATCATCGAACGCACGTTGGCCACCCCCGGCACCTGCATCAGGCGGTCGGTGAGGAAGTGCGACAGCGTCTTCAGGTCGCGCGCCACGACTTTGAGCAGGTAGTCGCAGTCGCCCGACACGATGTGGCACTCCAGCACCTGCGGGAAGTCGCGCAGCTGCGCCTCGATCTCGCGCACCTGGCCGAAAGCGTTGCCCACGATGTTGAGGCTGACATAGGCGATGACGTCGAGCCCCAGCGAGGCCGCGTCGACGCTGGCGTGGTAGCCGCGGATAACGCCGCGCTCCTCCAGCGAGCGCACCCGGCGGAAGCATTGCGGCGCCGAGAGGTGGATGGCGGCGGCGAGCTCCACGTTGGACATCCGACCGGAGGCCTGCAGGCCCTCAAGAATCTTTCTGTCGATGGCGTCCAACGGGCTCGAAGCTGTACTCACACTGACTTTCACGAAAGAACCGTGCGTATCTTAGGGTTAGTCACGCAATGTTTGGAACGCTTATTTCGCTGCCCGGCCGCTACAGTCGACCGGTTCGTGACAACCGCGTGTCTTTGCTCGCCAGAAACGACCGGCCCGCTTCTTGCGTCACTGGTGTCGCGCGAGCGCCACTGACAGAACGCGCCGTTCAAAGACAATCCTGCCTCCATGGATCACACGTTTCTTTCCGCCTTCATCCTGCTGTTGCTGGTGCTCGACCCCTTCGGCAGCCTGCCGGTGTTCATTTCCATCCTGGGCGCGGTCAAGCCGGAGCGCCGCACCCTGGTGGCAGTGCGCGAGGTGCTCATCGCGTTTGCCGTGCTGCTGTTGTTCATGGTGTCGGGGCAGGGCTTCCTCAACCTGATGCGGCTGTCGGAGCGCTCCCTGGAGGTCGCCGGTGGCGTGATCCTGATCATCATCGCCATCCGCATGATCTTCGGCGGCGGCGAGATCTACGGCGCCGACGTCAGCAGGCGCGAGCCCTTCATCTTCCCGTTGGCCGTGCCGTTGCTGGCCGGCCCGTCGGCCATGGCCACGGTGCTGCTGCTGGCCTCGCGCCAGCCCGAGCATCTCCTCACCTGGATCGGCGCGCTCACCGCGGCGCTGGCCGTGAGCGGCGTGGTGCTGCTGGCGGCCGACCGCATCCGGCGCACGCTCGGTCCGCAGATGGTGGCCGCCATCGAGAAGCTGATGGGCCTGGTGCTGACGGCCGTCGCGGTGGAGATGATCCTCGCCGGCCTCAAGCGCTACTTCCTGGGCCTCTGACCCGCCCGACCCCGAATTCGAAACGTCCCAGCGACGAAGGACTTCCTCCATGACCTCGAGCCTTTTCCCGATCCGCGCGTTGTCGCGCCGTGTCGCGCTGGTAGCCGCCGCAAGCCTGCTGGCGGTCGGCGCCGCGCAGGCCCGCGCCCTCCAGGACATCCGCAAGAGCGGCACCATCGTGATCGCCACCGAAGGCAAGTTCGCGCCGTTCAACTTCGTGGACAACGGCAAGCTCACGGGCTTCGAGGTGGACGTCGCCAACGCCGTCGCTGCCAGGATGGGCCTGAAGGTGGACTGGAAGATGATGGGCTTCGACGGCCTGCTGATCGGCCTGCAGCAGGATCGCTGGGACCTGGTGATTGCATCGCACGGCGTGACCGAAGAGCGCGCCAAGGCCGTCACCTTCGCCGACCCGCACTACTGCACCGGCGGCGTGATCATCTCCAGGGACGGCGCCATCAAGTCGGCCAAGGATCTCACCGGCAAGGTCGTGGCCGTGCAGACCGGCACCACGTACTACGACGCGGCGAAGAAGCTGCCCGTCAAGGACGTGAAGAACTTCCCGCAGGACAATTCGGCGCGCGCCGCGCTGGAGGCGGGCCACGTCGACGCGTGGGTCACCGACAAGTTCGTCGGCAAGGCCTCGCTGGCGGCCACGCCGGGCACGCCGCTGAAGGAGGGCGACTTCATCTTCACCGAGAAGATCGCGGCCGCCGTCAGCAAGGGCAACGCGGGCCTGGTGGGCGACTTCGACAAGGCGCTGGCCGCGGTCCTCGCGGACGGCACCTACGCCGCGATCTCGAAGAAGTGGTTCAACGAAGACATCCGCTGCAAGTGATGAGCTTTCTTCGCAGTCCCTGGCCTGCCGCGTGGGGCCGCAAGCAGCGCAGCAACGCCACCATGGGCGTGGCCGTGGTCGGCATGATCGTGCTGCTGTGGCTTCTGGCGCGCCTGGTGGCGCTGGCGCCCGAGCCCATCGGCAGCAACGCCCAGGCCTTCGCCGACGGCGCGCGCGTGACGGTGGAGCTCACCGTCGTGTCCGGCCTGGCCGGCGTCGTCCTGGGCACCCTGGCCGCGTTGGGCAAGCTCTCACGCGTGCCGCCGCTGCGCTGGATCGCCGGCTTCTACGTGTGGGTGATCCGCGGCACGCCGCTGCTGATCCAGGTGTTCTTCGCCTACTTCGCGCTGCCGCAGCTGCTGCCCTTCGTGAAGATGGAGGAGTTCGGCTGGGGCGCGGTCGCGCTCGCGCTCAACGTGGGCGCGTACAACGCCGAGGCCATCCGCGCCGGCCTGCTGGCCGTGCCCAAGGGCCAGCTGGAGGCGGCGCGCTCGCTGGGCATGAACCGCTGGTTCACGTTCATCGACGTCACCGTGCCGCAGGCGTTCAAGATCTCGCTGCCGGCGCTGGTCAACAACATCGTGTCGCTGCTCAAGGATTCGTCGCTCACCTCCGTCATCGGCCTGGTGGAGCTCACCAACGTGGCCGACCAGCTGCGCGCCAAGACCTACATCGCCACCCAGCCGCTGGTAGCCTCGGCCTGCATCTACCTGCTGCTCACCACCGTGATGACGCACTTCTCGGGCGCGCTGGAACGCCGCTTCGACATCGAGGACAAGCTGGCATGACGGGCGCGCATGGCATGGAATTTGCGAACGGTCGTGCGATGCCTGCCGCCCCGCTGATCACCGTCGACAACGTCACCAAGGCCTTCGGGGCTGTGCCCGTGCTCAAGGGCGTCAGCACCCATTTCAACGCGGGCGAGGTGGCCGTCATCATCGGCGCCTCGGGCTCGGGCAAGAGCACGTTGCTGCGCACGCTCAATCGCCTGGAGAAGCACGACTCCGGCCGCATCGTGGTCGACGGCATCGAGGTGGGCGACGACCAGAAGGCGCTCGACGCGCTGCGCGCCGAGGTGGGCATGGTGTTCCAGCAGTTCAACCTGTTCCCGCACCTCACCGTGCTGGAGAACGTGATGCTGGCCCCGCGCCGCGTGCGCAAGCTCGCGCGCAAGGAGTCGCAGGCGCGCGCGCTGGAACTGCTCGAGCGCGTGGGCATGCAGGCGCACGCGCACAAGCACCCGTTCGCGCTGTCGGGCGGCCAGCAGCAGCGCGTGGCCATCGCGCGCAGCCTGGCCATGCAGCCGCGCGTGATGCTGTTCGACGAGCCCACGTCGGCGCTCGACCCGGAGATGGTGAAGGAGGTGCTCGACGTGATGAAGCAGCTCGCCAGGAGCGGCATGACCATGATCGTCGTCACGCACGAGATGGGCTTCGCCCGCGAGGTGGGCGACCGCATCCTGTTCTTCGACAAGGGCTGCATCGCGCAGGACGCGCCGCCCGCCAGGTTCTTCGGCGACCAGGAAGACGAACGCGTGCGCGCGTTCATCGGCCAGATCGCCCGCCAGTGATTCCACCCACCCCCCACCACCACAAAAAGCCCCCGAGGAGGGACAACATGTCCAAGAAGATCGTCGTTGCCGGAGTCGCATCCGGACTCGCCTGCCTGGTGCCGTTGACGGCGCTCGCCCAGGCCGCCGCGGTCGCGGCCAGCCCGGCATCCGCCGCGTCGGCGCCCAGCCTCGAGATCGCGCGCGTGATCATCACGGCGCAGAAGCGCAAGGAAGACATCCAGAGCGTGCCGGTGAGCGTGTCGGTGGTGTCGGCCGAGCAGCTCAAGGCCTCGCAGATCAACACGGTGGAAGATCTCTCCCGCAACGTGCCCAACATCTCGTTCTCGACGCAGGCCGGCCCCGGCCTCGGCACCGTCGAGATCCGCGGCGTGAGCTCGCAGGCCGGCTCGGCCACGGTCAGCCTGTATCTTGACGACGTCTCGCTCAACACCCGCAACCTGTACAGCACCGGCACGGCCGAGCCGCACTTCTTCGACCTGGACAACGTGGAAGTGCTGCGCGGTCCGCAAGGCACGCTGTACGGCGCCAGCTCGCTCGGCGGCACCATCAAGTTCGTGAGCAAGCAGCCCGACCTCAAGTCGTTCGGCGCGACGGCCTCGGCACAGACGTCCTGGACCGAACACGGCGGCGCCAACTACCAGGCCGAGGGCGTGATCAACGTGCCGGTCATCAAGGACAAGCTGGCGATCCGCATCGGCGTGCAGCGCGGCCACGACAGCGGCTACATCGACCAGGTGGAACCGTCCACCAACGCCGTCGTGTCCAAGGGCATCGACAACCAGGACTGGACCGTGGTGAAGGCGTCGGCCAAGGCCGTCATCGAGCCGGGCTGGACGATCGAGCCGGCGCTGTTCGCGCAGCTGACCAACACCGCCGACATCGACGCGGCCTACACCGGCCTGGCGGGGCGTTTCCAGACGTCCAAGCGGATCCGCGAGCCGGGCAGCGACCGCCTCGTGGTGCCCAGCGTGACCATCAACGGCGAGATGCCCATCGGCACGCTCACGGCCGTGCTGAGCGGCTACCAGCGCCGCTTCGACCGCAAGCAGGACGGCACGTACATCAACGATCCGAGCTACGCGGTGCTCCACCCCGAAAGCTACCCGGGCCTGACCGACGCGCTGGATGCGCTGACCTCCACGGTCTACCTGAACAACAAGATCGACCAGACCTCGCTCGAGGTTCGCCTGGCCTCCAAGGACTACGACCCGAAGAACCCGAGCCTGTTCACGTGGATCGGCGGCCTGTACGTGTCCGACGCCACCACGCAGGTCTACGACGACGAGCCGATTCCCGGCATCAACGCCGTGTTCGCGCAGTACGGATTCAATCCGGGCGACAACGCGCAGATGCTCAACGGCTTCGCCGGCGACTTCGACAACAACGACTCGTACTACAGCGCCCGCCACTACCACGACAAGCAGGCGTCGGGCTTCGGCGAGGTCACGTTCCACCCGACGACGACGATCGGCGCCACGGCGGGCCTGCGCTACATCGACGCGCGCCAGCACTTCACGCGCGAAGGCAACTACTTCTACAACCTGGCGAAGAACTCCGCGGTCATCGACACGGGCAACACCGCCTGGACGCCCAGCTTCAAGCTGACCTGGGCCGTCGACCCGTCGACCACGCTGTACAGCAACGTCTCGAAGGGCTTCCGCCTGGGCGGCGCCAATCGGCCCGTGCCGGCCAACCAGAAGGTGCTCGATGCCATTTCCCAGATCGGCTTGCCTGGCCTGCCGCCCAAGTCGTTCGCGCCGGACAGCCTGTGGAACTACGAGATCGGCAGCAAGTCGTCGCTGTGGGACCGGCGCGTGACGTTCAACGTGTCGGCCTTCGTGCTCAAGTGGAAGAACATCCAGCAGGACGTTGCCCTGGGATCGTCCGGGTTCGACTTCGAGACCAACACCGGCAACGCCACCAGCTACGGCCTGGAGGCCGACCTGCAGGCGCGCGTCACCGAGAACCTCACCATCAAGGCGTCGGGCGGCCTTACCCACGCCACCTTCGATGCCGACGTGCCCGACCTGGGCCGTCCGTTGGACGCCGACGGCAACCAGGACACCACCAAGCCCTACAACGTCCGCAAGGGCGACCAGCTGCAGGGCGTGCCCGTGGCCACCGCCAACGTCGGCGCCGACTACCACTGGGCCGTCAACGACGCCGTGAGCGCCTTCGTGCGCGGCAACGCCCAATGGACGGGCAAGAGCCACGGCCAGCTGCTGCGCAGCGACCCGGACCACGACCGCCCGTCGTACTACGTGTTCGACGGCAGCGCGGGCGTCAACTTCGACAAGTGGGAGTTCACCGCCTTCGTGAAGAACGCGGCCAACAACCACACGGCGATCCAGCACCCGACCGTGCAGTACGTGCCCGAGGCCTACTACCTGCGCCCGCGCACCATCGGCGTGAGCGGCAACTACGAGTTCTGACGGGTTCGCGCCCGTCCGTCATCCTGCGACTCCGCTTCGCTTCGCGCAGGATGACGCGGGTGCGCGTGCACGGCGACGTCCCTTGGTGGTGCATGAGCGCACCGTCAAGGCGCGTGTCGATGCACGTACCATGACGCCGTGCGCACTCTTCGACAACGTTCCCTGGCGGTCCTCGTGACTGCCGACCCTTGGCAGAAGGCCGCGCTGGCCCGCGAGCTCGACCAGTTCGACGCCGTCGGCGCCGACGAGGCGATCGCCGAGCCCGAGGGCATCCCCGGCCGCCCGGCGCGCCCGTCGCTGGTGCCCCACACCCAGGTCAAGCAGCGCGGCATCGGCACCCCCGAAGGCCTGGCCGCGCTGATGCACGCGCTGGCCCACATCGAGTTCAATGCCATCAATCTGGCCGCCGACCTCACGTGGCGCTTCGCCGGCATGCCCGACGAGTTCTACCTCGACTGGATGAAGGTGGCGCGCGAGGAGGCCTACCACTTCGGGCTGCTGGCGGACCGCCTGGTGGAGCTGGGCTTCGCCTACGGCGACTTCCCGGCGCACGACGCGTTGTGGACGATGGCCGAGAAGACGAAGCACGACATCCTGGCCCGCATCGCGCTCGTGCCGCGCACGCTGGAGGCGCGCGGGCTCGACGCCTCGCCGGCCATCCGCAACAAGCTGGTCAGCGTGGGCGACAAGCGCGGCGCCGAGATCCTCGACATCATCCTGCGCGACGAGATCGGCCACGTGGCCGTCGGCAACCGCTGGTACGGCGTGCTGTGCGCCGAGCGCGGGCTGGAGCCGGTGGCCACCTACGCGGCGCTGGCGCTCGAGCACGGCGCGCCGCGGCTGCGCGGCCCGTTCAACCTCGAGGCGCGCCGCGCGGCCGGCTTCAGCGAGGAGGAGTTGTTGAGACTGGCCTGATCGTCCCCATGTGGACGAGTCGGCGCTTTTGACCCGCGAGCAGCGGGCGGCCGCGCCGATCCGTAAAATCACGCCCTCACTCCCCGGAGATCCGCATGGCCCTGTACCGAATCGGCGACGACGCCCCGCGCGTGGCGCCCGACGCCTGGGTGGCCGAGTCCGCCACCGTGGTGGGCCGCGTGGCCCTGGCGGCCGGCGCCAACGTCTGGTACGGCGCGGTGCTGCGCGGCGACAACGAGTGGATCACCATCGGCGAGCGCACCAACATCCAGGACGGCAGCGTGCTGCACACCGACATGGGCTCGCCGCTCACGCTGGGCGCCGACGTCACCGTGGGCCACCAGGTGATGCTGCACGGCTGCACGGTGGGCGACAACTCGCTGATCGGCATCCAGTCGGTGGTGATGAACGGCGCGCGCATCGGCCGCAACTGCATCGTCGGCGCCGGGGCGCTGGTGACCGAAGGCAAGCAATTCCCGGACAACTCGCTGATCGTGGGCAGCCCGGCCAAGGTCGTGCGCACCCTCACCGACGAGCAGGCCGACAAGCTGCGCATGAGCGCCGCCCACTACGTGGCCAACGCCGCGCGCCATCGCGACAGCGTCGTCCGCATCGACACCCCCGCCGGCCTTGCCTCGAGCAGCGCCGGCACGACCGGCACCGCCGGCAGCGCCGGCGCGACCGGCAAAGGCGCCTGAATCCCATGAGCGAACTCCAGAAATTCATCTTCGACGGCCTGCCGGTGCGCGGCATGATCGTGCGCCTCACCGACGGTTGGAAAGAGGTGCTGCGCCGGCGTTCCACCAGCGGCGAGTGGGCGCCCGCCGTGCGCGACATGCTCGGCGAGCTGGCCGCGGCCGCCACGCTGATGCAGGCCAACCTCAAGTTCAACGGCGCGCTCATCCTGCAGGTGCACGGCGACGGCCCGGTGAAGCTGGCCGTGGCCGAGTCCATGTCCGACCTGCGTTTCCGCGTCACCGCGAAGGTGCAGGGCGACGTGCCCGCCGACGCGCGCTTCGCCGACCTGGTCAACCGCTACGGCGACGGCCGCTGCGCCATCACGCTCGACCCTCTCGACCGCCAGCCCGGCCAGCAGCCCTACCAGGGCGTGGTGCCGCTGGAGGAGCCCGACGGCGGCCCGGTGGGCGACGTGGCCACGATGCTGGAGCACTACATGCGCCAGTCCGAGCAGCTCGAGACCCGCATCGTCCTGGCGGCCAACGGTGACGTGGCCTGCGGGCTGCTGATCCAGCGCCTGCCCGTCGAAGGCGCGGGCAACCTGGCAGGCGCCGACCAGGCCGAGATCGATGCCGAAGCCTTCACGCGCATCTCGCACTTCGCCTCCACGCTCACGCGCGACGAGCTGCTGACGCTGGACACGCCCACGATCCTGCACCGCCTGTTCTGGGAAGAACCGCTGCGGGTGTTCGAACCCGAGACTCCCAGCTTCGCGTGCAGCTGCTCGGCCGACCGCGTGCGGGCGATGCTGAAGAACCTGGGCCGCGACGAGGCGGAGTCCATCCTCGCCGAGCGCAACGACATCGAGATCGGCTGCGACTTCTGCGGCACCCAGTACCGCTTCGACGCGGTCGACGTGGGCGCGCTGTTCGCGGCGCCCACCAGCCAGCCGGCCGGCGAGGCGCCCAGCGTGCACTGACCCCGGCCCCTTTCAGCCCGACGGCACGGCGCGTGACTTCGGTCACGGGCCGTGCCGTTCGTCCATTGCCGGTCGCCGTCTGTCCCAGGTCGCCGGCCGGGGCAGGGCGGCCTGCGCTCCAATGCAATCGAGGCAACCTGCCTCGAACCGACTCCTTACGCGCCACGCCCATGAATCGTCCGTCTCAAGCTTCCCGTGGAACCCCCCCGCGCCGTCCCGGCCGGGCTGGCGGCTTCACGCTGATCGAGCTGCTGGTCACGATCGCCATCGCCGCCATCATCACCGGCCTGGCGGCGCCGTCGTTCAAGAGGATGATGGACTCCAACCGCATCCAGACGACGGCCAGCGCGCTGCAGGCCGACATGATGTACGCCCGCACCGAGGCGGTGAAGCGCGGCACCTGGGTGAGCCTGTGCCCCAGCAGCGACCAGTCCACCTGCACCACGGCCAACGCCTGGGAATCGGGCTGGATCGTGTTCTTCGACAAGACCGGCAACGGCGCCTATGGTGCCGGCGACGAACTCTTGAAGGTGCGCGGCAAGATCGCGGGCGGCAGCACCATCGTGGCGGCCCCGCCCCCCGGGCAGAACGCGGTGGTCTTCAATCGCGAAGGCTTCACCACCAACCTGGGCACCACCCAGGTCGCCTTCACCATCCATTCCTCCGACAACTACGCCCAGGCCACGCGCTGCGTGCTCGTCAACTTCGGCGGCAGCATGTCTACCGTGTCCAAGGGGGCCACATGCTCCTGAACGCCAAGCGACCGCCTCGCGACGAGGCCGGCTTCACGCTGGTCGAGCTGATGATCACCGTGCTGATCGTCACCATCGGCCTGCTGGGCCTGGCCAAGCTGCAGGCCACGGCGGTGGCCAACACGTCCATCTCGCGCACGCGTGCGCTCATGACCTACCAGGCCGAGTCGCTGGCCGGGATGATCCGCGCCAACAAGGGATTCTGGGTGACCACGGGACTGGGCACATATCCGACGTTTTCCATCGATGCTGCCGGCAATCTGTCGTTGCCCCCCAGCAGCATCAAGCTCGGGCTAACCGGGACCTGCGTCGATCTCGTCAGCAGCACCTGCAACCCCGCCAATCTCGCTTGGGACGACCTGAACAACTGGGCCGCCGACTTCAAGGCCGCGTTCCCGGGTGCCCGGGCCGCGGTCACCTGCGCGCCTGCCAGTGGATCCACCTGCGTGGCCAGCCCCGCCACGCCCAACGGTTACGACGTCACGCTGACGTGGGATCAGAGGCAGACGGCGGTCAACCGGAGCACCGCCGGCAGTACCACGGTGCCCGTCTCCATGGTGATGCACATCCAGCCATGAACAAGCCTCTTCTCGTCCGCTCCCACGCGCGCCCCTCGCGCTCGCGCCAGGCCGGCTTCACGCTGGTCGAGATGATGGTGGCCATCACCATCGGTCTCATCGTGCTTTTCGGCATGACGGCCACGTTCGTCAATCTCAAGAACACCTTCAAGTCGCAGGACAGCCTGGGCCAGTTGCAGGACAACGAGCGGCTGGCGCTCACCTTTCTGACGAACGCTGTCAACGAGGCGGGGTACTACCCTAACCCGCAGGCCGGATCCACCATCAAAGGCTCCAACCTGTCCGACAACTGGAGCGGCAAAATGCCCGACGTGGCAGGCATGTTCGGCACGGTGAACGGCGGCGGCCCCACCAACACCGAGTCGTTGCAGACCGCCTACGCGTCCACCCCTGGCGACGGCCTGATCAGTTGCATCGGCACCACCTTCACCGGCGCCGGCACCGTCACCGTGCGCAACGTGTTCTACGTCGATCCGGCCGTCAATGCGTTGATGTGCAAAGTCTATGTCAATGGCGCGACGAGCGACACCATGGCCAATTCGGGCACGGCCTCGGTGCTGATCAGCGGCGTGAAGAGCATGAGCGCCCTGTATGGGCTGGGCGCCGGGGGCACGACCAATGGATCGCAGGTCGTCCTCTACAAGACGCCGGCCAATATGCTGGGCACCGACTGGATCAACGTGAATGCGGTGCGCATCACCTTGAAGTTCGTCAACCCGTTCGACGCGGCGAACCCGATCACGCGCACGCACACCATCAACGTGATGAACTGACATGAACGTCCTCCGTTCCCGCCCATCCCGCCGAGGCGCTCGCCGCCAAGCCGGCTTCATTCTCGTCACGGGCATGATGTTCCTGGTCGTGATGACGTTGCTGGGCCTGGCGCTGTTCCGCAGCAGCGGCCTCCTGGATCGAATCACGGCCAACACGCGCGACAAGCAGCGTTCGTTCGAGGCGGCTCAGAGCGCGCTGGAATACGGCGCTTGGTGGCTCGCGCAGCCTTCGGGCGGCGGCGACGGCACCACCTGCGCCGCCAACAACTTCCCCGCAGCCAGCACCATCCACACGTGTCTCGAGCCGCCGGGGGCCACCCTCACCGATGTGCGGGACTACACCACTTGGTACAAGAAGGCGTTCGTCTACCAGGCGCCCAACATGAACGTCTCGACGGCTAGCGGCATGGCCAACGCCACGGACATCAACTACCAAGGCTTTCCCGGCGTCTACGTCGAGAAGCTGGGCCTGTCCACCGACGGCAAGTACACGTTCTACCAACTGACTGCCTACGGCCGGGGCGGTGACGCCAACACCGTTTCCGTCGTCCGCGGCACGTTCAAGCAGACCGCTGCAACCCACTCTCTGAAGAAGCCGTAATGAAAAACCTCCTTCAAGCACATCTGCGGTCGCTGCTGGCGCTCGCGCTGGGGTCGATCAGTCTTGGCGCGCAGGCGCAGCTGGTGATCAACGACACGCTGACCAAGGGATCCTCGTCGTACGACTGGAAGCCCCTCAACGGCGCCTGCCTGACCGCGGGCGACGGCACGGGCAGCATCCCTGCGTGCACGGGGTTGGCCTATTACAGCGGCAAGACGCTGGTGGGCGGCACCGGCGGCCGGCTGCCCGACGTGTCAGGCTCCGGCGCTCTGCGCTTGACCAACGGCGACACGAAGACCGGCTCGAACGGCAACAACCAGACAGGCTCGGTCGTCTCCAATTTCACCTTCCCCAGCACCGAGGGCATCGCGGTGACCTGGACCAGCGTGTCCTATGGTGGCAACAACTACTCCGGGACTGGCGCCGACGGCATCACCTTCTTCCTGAGCGACGGCGCCTATTCGCCGACGATCGGTGCGTTCGGCGGCAGCCTGGGCTACAGCTGCGCGAACGCGAAGAATCCGTCCGACGGTGTCGAGGGCGGCTATATCGGTATTGGCATCGACGAGTACGGCAACTTCGCGAATCCGGGCGACAACACGGATACCGGCCCGGGCTTCAAGGCGGGGCGCATCTCCATTCGCGGTGCGGGCTTCACCAATTGGGACTACCTGAGCAAGAGTGCCGCGTACGGCAAGTACTACCCTGGCACGACGGTCAACGACACGGCCATCCAGAAGACCTGCGCCAGCGGCTATGCCTACAACTACAGCGGCATCGACCAGGTCGATTCCCTCGGCAACACCATCCACAACGGCGGCAAGACGGGTGACAAGCTGCCGTTCAACTACAAGTGGTTCCAGTCGTCCGACGTGAACGGCGTAGCGAAGCTCGTCGACGGCACCTCGGTGACGCTGGCTAACCAGGAGGCGATCTCTCAGCCCAAGCGCGGCAACGCCAACATCTTCATCTTTTCGTTGAAGATCACTGCCGACGGCATCATGGACTTCTCGTACAGCGTCGTCGGCGCGGGATCGACCACGCCGGGCGCCACAGTGGCGCCGATCACGGGTGTCAAGATCAACAATGCCGCTTTCAGCGGCCCGCTGCCCGCCACGTTCCGCTTCGGTTTCTCGTCCGGCACCGGCGGCGGCAGCAACGTGCACGAGATCACCTGCTTCAAGGCGGAACCGGTGGACGTGTCAAACAGCTCGGCCGGCTCCAACGTGCAGCAGGGCCAGTTGGTGCCCGGCGGGGCGCAGGTGTTCCTGGCCCTCTACCACCCGGTCAACTGGTGGGGGCAGCTCACGGCCAACCTGCTGGCGCTTGAAGGCAACAAGCTGGTCGCCGTCGGTGCCGGATCGTCCGGCACGGGTGATCACGCACAGTGGGATGCGAGTTGCGTCCTGACCGGCGGCGCATGCACGGCCATCAGCCCTGACACCAAGAATCCGCTGCCCGTCACGGCCCAGGCCGTGTCGACACGCAAGGTGATTACCTGGAACAACGCGACGGACAACACAGCCAAGGGCATTCCCTTCAAGACTTTCACGTCGCTGCCCAGTAGCGAACAGACCAGCCTCGGCAGCCAGAAGGAAGTGGACTACCTGCGAGGCGACCGTAGCAACGAGGCGCTCAACAACCCGCCCGCGACCGCCGGCGTGATGCGCAACCGCACCAGCGTCCTGGGCGACATCGTCGATTCGAGCCCGCTGTGGGTCGGCCCCCCGGCATTCGACTATGCCAACGCCTGGCAAGACAAGCTCACCGGCATTGCGCAGCCCGAGGGCACCAGTTATGCGGCCTTCCAGTCCGGCACGGCGGCGACCCGCACGAACGTGGTCTACGTCGGCTCCAATGACGGTCTGATGCACGGCTTCAGCGCGGGCACGATCTCTGCGGACGGCACGACGCTCAGTAACAACACGGGCACGGAGGTGCTCGCCTACATTCCGGGCCAGGTGGTCAGCGCCATCCGTCCGGTTGCGGCCGACCTGACCATTGCCGCGCAAGTGGCGGCCGCCGCAGCGCTCGACTACTCCAACACGGCGTACCAGCACAACTTCCAGGTGGACGCGACCCCGGGCATGGGTGACCTCTATTACAGCGGCAAGTGGCACACGTGGCTGGTGTCGGGCATCGGTGCCGGCGGCCACAAGACGGGCCCCGTCAACAGCAACACCGCCACCATCCCGGCGCCCGTCAGCGCGCTGTTCGCGCTCGACATCACCGATCCGAGCACCTTCGACGACAGCGATGCCGCGGCGCAGTCCACGGTGGTCGGCGAATGGACGTCGGACACGATCGCCTGCGCCACCAATCTCACCTGCGGCACCAACTTCGGCCAGACGGTGGGCACCCCCCTGATCCGTCGCCTGCATGATGGCAAGTGGGCCATCATCTTCGGCAACGGACTGAACAGCTCCTCGGGCCGCGCTGGTATCTTCATCATTCACCTCAGCAGCGCGGGTGCCGTCTCCGACACCCAGTACATCGATGCAGGGCAGGGCCCTGGCAATGGCATCGTGTCGGTTTCCTCCGCCGATCTTGACGGCGATCACATCACCGACTTCATCTACGCTGGCGACGCGTTGGGCAACCTGTGGCGCTTCGACTTGCATTCGAAGATCACGACGGACTGGAGCACGGCGGTCACCAAGGTGTTCACGGCGCTCGGCAACCAGCCGATCACCACCGCCCCGCTCGTGTCCGCCATCCCGGCCTCCAATGCCAGCGGATATCCGAAGCTGCTCGTGTCCTTCGGCACTGGGCAAAAGCTGCCCATCACCTCCACCAGCGGTGAGGTTTTCGCATCGGGCGTCCAGGCGCTGTACGGCGTATGGGACGCCAACATGTCCACTTGGAACGGCACCAACACCGACACGAAGTACGATTCGCTCAGCACCACCGGCCAGCCGATCCTCGCTGCGGGCTCCGGCGGCAACCCGGCGCCGCTGACCGTGCAGTCGGTGACCCAGGTGACGGGCAAGGACGGGCTCAGCTATCGCTCCGTGAGCACGAACCCGGTGTGCTGGTCGGGCTCCAGCGCCTGCGGCACGGGCAACACGATGCTTGGCTGGGCACTCAGCCTGCCGAGCACGGGCGAGCAGACGATCTTCGATCCGGTGCAGATCGAGGACTCGTTCGTCGTGAACACGGTCATTCCGAAGACCGAGCAGCCGTTGACGTGCGACGTGGTGCAAGCCAGCGGCTTCACCATGGCCATCGACGTCAGCAATGGCAGTGGTGACCTGGCACCGCTGACCGACGGTACCAATTTCTACAGCGGCGTCGGCGGCATCGCCGCCGGTACCGCCGCCGAGTACACCTACAACGGCAACACCTACGTCGGCTCCGGCACCAACAACGGCAAGTGGAGTTCGAACCAATGGATTCGGCACGGCGGAACCGTGACTCCGGTCACTTGGACCAAACTGCGCTGAACAAGAAGGAGTCCGATCGCATGAACATGCCCCTACAGATCCGTCGACCCAACCAGCGTGGCTTCACGCTGATCGAGCTGATGATCGCCGTCGCGATCATCGGCATCCTGCTGCGACTTGCCGTTCCGGCGTACCTGAACTCGATCAAGAAGACGCGCCGCGTCGACGCCAAGACGGCGCTGTTGGACCTCGCCCAGCGGGAGGAGCGCTACCTGTCCACCGCCAACATCTACACGACGTCGGCGCCGGTGCTGGGGTATTCCTCTGGCACGGTCACGGCGTCCGCGCCGATGAGCGTGTTGAGTGGGGGTGCCGCCTATTACCAGATGTCCGTCGTGGTGCCCGATCCCAACGGGAGCACCTCGTCGCCGTCGTTCGCCGCCACGGCCGTGCGCATCGGCTCGCAGACCAGCGACACGCTGTGCGGCGACTACATGATCACCAACACCGGCAAGCAGACCGTGGCCAACGCCTCCAACAGCCCCGCCGACTGCTGGTGACGCGCGGCCGGCAAGCCGGCCCCCTCGAGTGAATCGCGGCCCGCTGCCTTCCGGCACCGGGCCGTTTGCCTTGGGGCCGGCTCAGCGGCGTGCGGACAGGTGCTCGCAGGCCGGATCGTCGCAGCGCTCGCACACCCACGCCGGTGCGGGCGGCCCCGATTGGCTGCCCGAGAGCCGGCTGAACAGGCCGGCCGAGCGGCCCGTGCGCGCGCGTTCGCGCAGCAGCGGCCGCAACGCGTCCAGCGCGCTGGCCACGCGTGCGGGGCCCGAGCCGCTCACCAGCGACCAGGGCGTGGCCCACGCGAGCAGGCGGGCGCGCACGCGGGCGTCCACGGGCCCGCGCACGTGCGGGCCGTCGCGCTGGAGGCCGTCGGCCACCCAGGGCAGGTCCAGCGACGTGAGCAGCGTCAGGTCCATCGTGTCCTGGCAGGCGCGCGCCACCGGCTCCAGCGATCGGTCGTCGAACAGCAGGTCGCTGTAGACGGCCACCATCAGGGGCGTGGTGTCGCAGAGCACGACGTCCGCACCAGCGGCCGACGCGGCGGCCATGCCCCGTGCGTCCGTGTCGGACGGCGATGCCGCATGAATGCGGCGCGCGTGTTCCAGCGCGATGCCTTCCTGCTCGTCGGCCCGGGGCGTGCGCGCATGCATGTCGCACCACTCGCGCAGGAATTCGTCGACCACCCGGGCGCGGAGTCCGAACTCGCGCGCCAACGCGTCGGCGAGCGCGCGCGCGAGCTCGCTCTTGCCGGTGCTCTCGGCACCGACGATGGCGACGCGCAGCGGCTGGGCTTCAGCGTCGGGCATCGGCAAGCCCCTGCAGGCGTTTCCACGAGCGCAGCCCGGCGTACGACAGCACGGTGAACAGCGCGTAGAGCAGGGCGGTGAGCCACAGGTGCTTGTAGCCGAACAGCGCGACGCTGGCGGCGTTGACGGCGATCCACACCCACCAGTTCTCGAGGAACTTGCGCCCCAGCAGCCAGGTGCCCAGCACGCTGCCCACCGTGGGCAGCGCGTCGAGCCAGGGCACGTCGGAATCGGTGAGGCGGTGCAGCAGCCAGCCCACGGCGGGCCATGCGAGCAGGGTGAGCGCCAGGGCGACGGCGGCCCGGCGCGGCGTGGCGCGGTGCACCACCAGGGCGCCGCCGCCATCGGCGTGGCCGCGCAGCCATTGCCACCAGCCCCACAGCGACATCGCCACGAAGAACAGCTGCAGCGAGGCCTCCCCATAGAGCTTGCTGTCGGCGAACAGCAGCGCGTACATCAGCGAGGTGAGCATGGCGAGCGGCCAGGCGAGCGCATTGACCTGCATCTCGCAGCCCACCATCCACAGCGAGAGGACGAAGGCGACGACTTCGACCCATGTCACTGGCACGCTCCAGGCGGTGAAGGCCGGGGCGAGCAGGGGGTGGAGGAAAGTGAGGAGGGCGTCGAGCATCTGGACTTGCGGCGGGATCCTGCGACTTCGCGCAGGATGACATCGGCGGGAGTGGATCCTGCGACTTCGCGCAGGATGACATCGCGGGGTGGAGTGGATCCTGCGACTTCGCGCAGGATGACATCGCCGGCCGGAGGCCGGGCGATGTCACTTGCCGGGCGTGAGCACGACCAGGAGTTCGTCGGGCTTGGTCATGCCCAGCTCGGAGCGCGCCTTCTCCTCGACCATCTCCAGGCCCTCCTTGAGGTCGGAGACCTCGGCCTGGAGTTGGTCGTTGCGCTGGCGGGCCACGTCGTTGGCGGCGCGCAGCGTGGCCAGGTCGCCGCGCATGAGGTGCACGTGCGCGAACCCGGCCTTGCCGAACCACAGCTCCGCCTGCACCCAGGCGATGAGCACGATCAGCGCGATGGTGACCAGGCGCATGGGGTCAGGCGAGGGCGGTTCGCATCAGCGAAGTCTACAGTCCGCGCACTCAGCGCAGGTTGTAGAACGCGGCACGGCCCGGGTACGTGGCGATGTCGCCGAGGTCTTCCTCGATGCGCAGCAGCTGGTTGTACTTGGCGATGCGGTCGGAACGGCTCATGGAGCCCGTCTTGATCTGGCCGGCGTTGGTGCCCACGGCGATGTCGGCGATCGTGGAGTCTTCGGTCTCGCCCGAGCGGTGGCTGATGACGGCGGTGTAGCCGGCGCGCTTGGCCATCTCGATGGCCTCGAACGTCTCGGTGAGCGTGCCGATCTGGTTGACCTTGATCAGGATCGAGTTGGCGATGCCCTTGTCGATGCCTTCCTTGAGGATGCGCGGGTTGGTGACGAACAGGTCGTCGCCCACCAGCTGCACCTTCTTGCCCAGCACCTCGGTGAGGTGCTTCCAGCCGGCCCAGTCGCCCTCGTGCATGGCGTCTTCGATGGAGATGATCGGGTACTTGTCGACCCAGCTCGCGAGCATGGACGTCCACTCTTCGGCGCTCAGCTTCAGGCCTTCGCAGTCGAGCTGGTACTTGCCGTCCTTGTAGAACTCGCTGGCGGCGCAATCGAGGCCGATGGCGATCTGCTCGCCGGCGACGAAGCCGGCCTTCTCGATCGCCGCGAACGTCTCGGTCAGCGTGCCGATCTGGTTGATCTTGATCAGGATCGAGTTGGCGACCTGCTTGCGGATGCCTTCCTTCAG
>JBBQYL010000007.1:0-48873 GCA_038208735.1 Burkholderiales bacterium | reverse complement strand
CACCAGCAGCACGTGCTGGCCCAGCAGGCGCCAGAGGTCGGCGCCGAACAGGCGCGTGACGAAGCGGTGGCCCGGCGCGTCGCGTTGGTCGGTGTCGGCGGTGTCGGCGGTGTCGCCGGGCGCGGCCTGCGCCGTGGCGTCGAAGTGGCCGCCGACGAATTCCCTGGCGATGTCCGCGAAGGTCTCGTGGCGCAGCTCGGCGCGGCCGTTCATCGCGATCATCGTGGCCGCCGGGATGCGGCCGGCCAGGCCTTGCAGCGCCTGCCATTGCGCCGGGTGGCGCGCGGGCGCGTCGAGGCGGTACAGCAGCACGGCGTCGTAGTGCGGGAAGTACGCCTTGTCGTCGGCCAGCACGCGCAGGTGGCGCGGCGCGATCTGCGCGTCGGTGGTGTAGATGTCGGTGACGGCGATGCGGCCGCTGGCCATCGCGTCGTACGACAGGCCGTGGTCGATGCCCACCGGGCGCACCGTGAGGCCGTAGCGCTTCGACAGGCCCGGCCAGCCGTCCACGCGGCCCATGAACTCGTGCGACAGGCCCAGCACCACGTCGGGGTGGCCGGCCAGGTCGCTGATGCGGGTGATGTGCAGGCGCTCGGCCGCGTCGGCGGGCATCGCCAGCGCGTAGCCGTTGGAAAAACCCAGCGACGCGCCCAGGCCCAGGCCCTGCGCGGCGAGTTCCTTCGCGATGACCTCCCGGGTGGCGGGCGTGCGGTGACCCAGGATCTCGGCGTCGATGGTGCCCAGGTATTCGGGGTACACGTCGATGGCGCCGGCCTTCAGCGCGGCGAGCACCACGGCCGTGTTGCCCAGGCCCTCGCGATGTTCTGCCGGGCCCGCGGTGGCCGCGGTCTGGCGCAGGATCTCGCCGAGGATGTACGACTCGGTGAAGCGCTTGGAGCCGACCATCAGTTCGCCGCTGGTGCTGGCCGACGGTGCCGACGCGGGCGCCAGCGCCAACCCGCGGGGCACCGAGTTGATGGGGTCGGCGGCGTGCGCGGGAGGCGCGGCGAACAGGGCCGCGGCGAGCGCGAGCGAGGTGGCCAGGCGCCACGCGGCCGACAGGCAGGCCAGGGTCATGCGGTATCCACGGCGAATTGCAAAGGAGGGCTATCGTCGCACGGCCTTGGCCCGAAAGCGCGCGCCGCGCGAAAATGCAGCTTTCGCTTACCAGATGCCGCGGCGACGCGGCGGCCACCGTGTCCCCTGCCTCCTCCGAATCCGTCGCGCCGTCCGCACCCTTGAACGCCGGCAGCGGCTCGCTGTCCGACCTCGCGCAGCGCGACCGCTTCCTCGAGGCGCTGGCGCAGGGCGTGGCCGACGGCGGCGTCAAGCGCGTGCTTCTCAGCAAGCCCAACGCCAAGGACGACGACCTGGAGCGCGTCACCGCGCGGCCGCTGGTGCTGCGCGGCGAGCGCTGCCTGTCGTTCGTCTACAAGCACCGCACGAAGGACATCACCAGGAACGAGCCGGTGGCCAAGGCGCTGCAGACCATCGCCGACCTCGTGGGCGCGCGTTTCGCGCACGCCCACCTGTTCACGCGCGAGGCCGAGCTGCAGCTGATGATGAGCCGCAAGGGCCGCTACACGCTGCATCGCGCAAAGCTGGGCGTCGACGACGCCACGCGCCCGGCCGTGGCCGCGGCCGGCGACGACGACGGCGCGCAGCACGATCGCCAGAAGCACCGCTTCGTGAGCCTGGACGCACCCTTCCTCGTCGAGCTTGGCGTCACCACGGCGCGCCACGAGCTGGTGCCCGCGATGGCGCGCAAGTGGAAGCAGATCAACAAGTTCGTGGAGGTGATGTCGCACGCGCTGGAGTCGGCGGGCGTCGGCCCGACGGCGCCGCTCAACATCGTCGACTTCGGCGCCGGCAAGGGCTACCTCACGTTCGCGCTCCACGACTACCTGCGGCGCCAGGCCGCGGGCGCCGCGCGGGCCCTCGACGTGGTGGGCGTGGAGCTGCGGCCCGACCTCGTCACACTGTGCAACGACGCGATCGCGCGTTGCGGCCTGACGGGCCTGCGCTTCGAGGCCGGCGACGTGAGCAGCTTCGTGCCGCAGCGCCTCGACGTGATGATCGCGCTGCACGCCTGCGACACCGCCACCGACCACGCGTTGCACACCGGCATCCGGGCGGGTGCGTCCATCATCATGTGCTCGCCGTGCTGCCACAAGCAGATCCGCCCGCAGATGCAGATGCCGTCGCTGCTCAAGCCGATGCTGCAGCACGGCATCCACCTGGGCCAGCAGGCCGAGATGGTCACCGACGGGCTGCGCGCGCTGCTGCTGGAAGCGCACGGCTACGACGCGCAGGTGTTCGAGTTCGTGGCGCTGGAGCACACCAGCAAGAACAAGATGATCCTGGCCGTGTGCCGGCAGGGCCGCCAGGACACGCCGCAGGCGCTGCGTCGGCGCGCCGACGTGCTGGCGCAGATCGCCGAGCTCAAGCGGTTCTATGGCATCCAAGAGCAGGCGTTGGAGACGCTGCTCGCCGATGTCGTTTGAGGGAATGGGTGTCATCCTGCGCGCAGTCGTGGGATCCACGTGGCCGGGGCCTAGTCGACCGGGTGTGACCTGAACATGCCCAGCAACAGCAGGTCGTAGGTGATCTTGAGCACGCCGCAGGCCACCAGCGGCGCGGCCAGCACGCCGCTGGCCAGCAGCGACGCGCCGATGGTGGGCCCCAGCGCGGACGCGAGACTGCGCGGCACCGCGGTGAAGCTGGCCGCGGCGGCGCGCTCGGGCGGCGTCACCACCGCCATCACGAACGCGTTGCGCGCGGGCACGTCCATCGACGACAGCATGCTGCGCATCAGCAGGCAGGCCAGTGCCAGCGGCAGCGTGGGCACCACGGCGGCCGCGATCAGGAACAGGCTCGCGGGGATGTGCGTGAACGTCATCGTGTTGACGAGGCCGAAGCGCCGCGCGAGCACCGGCGCCAGCAGTTGCGAGGCGGTCATCATCAGGCCCGACCAGAAGAAGAACTGGCCCGCGCCACCCAGCGACAGTCCGAAGCGCTTGAACAGCCACAGCGCCAGCATCGAGTTCACCAGCAGGCCACCGGCGAACGAGTCGATGCAGAACAGGCTGGCCAGGCGGATGACGATGCCGCGCGACGGGCCCAGCGGCTGCGGCGCGTCGAGGTTCACGCCGGCGCCTGATTGGCCGCGGGCCGCCTGGTCGCGGTGTTCGTGGGCGATGAAGCCACGGTACAGCAACGCCACCACGGCGCCGATGGCCGCGTAGAGAACGAACATCGCGCGCATCGCGTCGAGCGCGCTGCCGCCCTCGTGCGCGCTCCACCACGCGGGCCACGCGGACGCGAGCGCGCCCACGGCCGCGCTGAGCCCGCCCGCCAGCGCGTAGCGCGAGAACAGCGCCGTGCGCGCGGCGCTGGTGTCGGCGGCGCGGGCGAGGCGCGCGTGCTCCAGCGGCAGGAACACGCTCACGTCGCCCGAGCTCGGGTTGAGGGTGCCGACGAAGGCCACCAGCGCCAGCGGCCAGAACGCGTGCAGGCCGGCGAAGCCCAGGCCGGTGGCGACCATCGTGAGGGCCGCGGCCAGCATCAGGCGCGACGCGCGGAAGCGATGGCCCAGCGCGCCCACCGCGATCGTGGCCACCGCCGAGCCCGCCAGCGTGAGCGTGCTGAGCACGCCGATCTCCACCACGCCCATGCCCAGCGCACCCAGGTACGCCGGCAACATCACCGACACGTAGCCGTCGGCGAAGCCGCGCAGCATGCGACTGGCGAGCAGCCACGCCGCCGCGGGTTCGACGCCCGCGGGCAGCCACCAGGAGAAAGTTCGCATCGTGCCGATTGTGGTGCGACTGGCCACCGTGGTGCGCGGAATGGTCGATTAACCGACCGATTTACATTGGCGGCGGCGCGACTCCCATGAAGTGGGGACTTGGCGGCTTGGTCGATCGGGATGGCCGTGAAAGCATGGCTTCCGTCTTGTCCGGACGCCGGACGTCGCTCGCGATGGCCGACGTCCGTCGCCATCACGACCCAGGAGTTCACCGCATGTCGCCCTTGCCCGAGATCCCCCCTCTTCTTGCCGACGTGGCGCGCCCGCGTGCGCTCGCCGGCCTGTTTCGCGCGGTGACCGCCGCTGCCGCGCTGGCCGCCTTGGGGGCCTTGGGCGCCTGCGGGGGTGGCGGTGGTGGTGCCGCCGGCACCGCGCCCGAACCGCCACCGTCCTCTCCGCCGCCCGCACCCACGCCGGCGCCCACGGGCCCCATCGCCGCGCAGCTGTGGGTGCCCACGCCGGTGGGCTACGACGCCGATCGGCTGGCGGCCTTCAATCGCTTGAACGAGATCCGGCTGGCTGCCGGGCTGGGCATGCTGGCGCAAAGCGTGACGCTGGACCAGGCGGCGCAGGCGCACGCCGCGTGGATCATCGCGAACGACTCGTTCACGCACGACGAGACCGCGGGCACGACGGGGTTCTCGGGCGTGCATTGGTGGGATCGGGATGAGGCGCTGGGGTATGTGCCGGTGGGTGGATGGGAGGTGATGGCCGGGAACGTTCACGGCGCGCAGGGAGTCGATGTGCTTGTCAATGGCGTCTATCACCGCGCGGCGATGCTGGCGTTCGAACCGGTGGATGTGGGGATCGGCTGGAACAGCGGCGCGGCGGCAAGCATTTCGATGCCGTTGGTGATGGACATCACCAAGCCGGGAACCGATCCGGTTCGTGGACTTGGGCAAGCTCCCCAGGGCTCGATCAATGGCGCGGCGATATGGCCGGTAGATGGTGCGCGAGGCGTGCCGCTCCGTCTCGGCCTGGAGTCTCCCAACCCGGTGCCCGGCCAGGACGTGCTCTCACTTGGGACGCCGGTCTCCATCACAGTGGGTGCGGACCAGACCGTCGCCGTGGAAACTTTCGGCATGTCCAACGCCTCGACAGGCGCGACGATTCCCGTGCAGGCGATGACAAGCCAGAGCGATCCCAACTTCCTGGTGCCGGCGTCATTCGTTGCGTTGATTCCGCTGAACGCACTGACTTCGAACACGACCTATCGCGTGGTCTTCGCTGGCAACGCGACCGGCTTCCCATCAGGCTCGCTCGCGCTGATCAACCGAACGTGGACCTTTACGACGGCTTCGCAATGATGCGACGACGTTCGGACATCAGTGGTCGACGGCGCAGTCGAAGGCGCCTGCTCGCTGGTACATGTCATCGCCCTGGCTCCATGGCCCGAGAAGGCCATTTGAAAAGCGAGTCCCCTTGCTGCATGGGGCGGTGGTGCCGTTGAAGCAATCGCAGACATAGGTGACGAACGGTATCTCCGTCGCGATTGCCGGCATCGGAGACAGGCCGACGCTTCGCAAAGTGGCCGTCGAACCCTTGGGGACGCTGACCGTCAGTCTCGGATTGCCTGGCTGTCGAAGCGCGATGATCCAGCCATATCCCTGTCCTGGGTGAAACGTCGACGACGTCGTCAACCGGGTTCCATTGGCCACGAGCGGCGGATAGATCCTGTGCCAGCCGGCGTCGGCCTGGAACTGCACGCTGGGGATGCAGTCGACCTTGCAGGGATGATCGGTCGCCAGTTGGAAGGTGAATGTGATCGTGACCGGCACGGTGCTGCGGTTGATGAATTCATCATCGCGAACGGGACTCGGTGTGCCGGATTCGTTCGCGACGAAGTCGAAGCCCCAGTAAGCGTATCCCATGGCGGGTACGCCACCCAGCGGGCCGTCGTACAGCACACCGTCAGGAACGAACGGTAGCGTCACCACGGTCGCCCCCGACACCGCCATCGCACACGTACTGTCCGCATCCCTCGGCTTGCAATCGCTGGGCCGCACCTTCGCGCCCGCGAGTTCGTCGGCGAACGCTGGCGATGTTGCCAACAGCAGGCAGAGCAGCCCAAGCGGGCGCATGAAGAATGAGGACGACATGATCGGGGCGGCGCAGTGGATGACGATGGACACAGTCCATTCTGGGCCGCTGCCAGCCACTCGCCCCGCGCCGATCGGCCGGTTTTCCAGGTCTCCCGCGCACCATCGCGAATGCACTTGCGAAGCGTTCTCCCAACCGCGGCCCGGCGCTAGAGCCGAGACTCTAGATCCCCATCCGCAGCCCCATTGACGCACCGCAACACGCGGCGCAAGATGCCTGTTGTCGGGCCCGTCGTGGCCGCTGACAGTGAGTCCAACTTGCGTACCTTTCGCTCCAGCGGCGCCCCGTGCGTCGCGTTCGCCGGCTTCAGTGAGCTGAGCCCGGCCCCGGTCGGCAACCACCCGGTTGCCGCGTCCGACGCAACGGCGTGTTCGCCGTGCGGTCGCAGCGATTGCAACGCCCCTCCGGGCCTCCGACACCGGCGCTTCGCGTCGGAGCGGGCCTGACGGCAACTCCGCTGCTCCCTTGCTGAACGTTCCGGCTGGCGGCCATGTGGCCGCGGGCCGCTCGTGTCGCGCCGGCGTGACGCCGTGCGCTCCCGTTCCGGGCTTCCTCGTGCAGGTTCCCAGCGACGCGGCGCACCCGCGCCGTCGCGGCCTGCGCACGCCCGGACACAACACCAACGAGTGACAACACTCGAGGAAGGTCATCATGTTCTCGGATTTCTTTCACAGTGGCTGGACCACCGGCTCGGCCACGCTCGCCGCGGTCGGCATGGTGCCCGGCGGACTGCTGCTGGCGTGGCTGCTCGCCTCGCTCACGGGCGCGGTGCGCTACATCCCCAACGACCGCATCGGGGTCGTCGAGAAGCTGTGGAGCGGCAGCGGCTCGGTGCAACTGGGCCTGCTGGCGCTCAATGGCGAGGCCGGCTTCCAGGCCGAGCTGCGCCGCGGCGGGTTCCACTTCTTCACGCCGCTGCAGTACCGCGTGCACATCTGCCCGATGGTGTCGGTGACGCAGGGCAAGATCGGCTACGTGTTCGCGCGTGACGGCGTCGACCTGCCCGCCGGGCAGACGCTGGCCGACAACGCCACGGTGCACAACTTCCTCGACGTGCGCGCCTTCCTCGTCGGCGGCGGCCAGAAGGGCCCGCAGCGCAAGATCCTGCGCGAGGGCACGCACATCATCAACCCGGCGCTGTTCGTGGTGATGACGGAGGAGACCACGTACTCGATGACGATGGACGCCACCGAGCGCGAGTACTACCAGAAGATGCGCGAGCTGCTCGACCTGCGCCGCGGATTCTCGCCGCTGGTGATCAAGGGCACCGAGGATTCGCATGCGTCCGACCTGCTGGCCGTGGTCACCGTGCAGGACGGCCCCGCCCTGCCGCGCGACGAGCTGCTCGCGCCGGACGTGGGCGACCATCACAACTCGTTCCAGGAGCCCGAGAAGTTCCTGAAGGACGGCGGCAAGCGCGGCCGGCAGGAGCGCGTGCTGGTGGAAGGCACGTACTACATCAACCGGCTGTTCGCCACGGTGGAGTTGATCACCAAGACGGTGATCCCGGTCGGCTTCGTCGGCGTGGTGGTGTCGTACACGGGCCGCAAGGGCAACGACATGTCGGGCGCCGACTACTCGCACGGCGAGCTGGTGGAGACCGGCTGCCGCGGCGTGTGGCGCGACCCGCTGATGCCCGGCAAGTACGCGTTCAACACGTACGCCGGCAAGATCGAACTCGTGCCCACCACCAACTTCGTGCTGATGTGGCAGACCGGTGTCACGGGCTCCAACTTCGACTCGAACCTGCGCGAGATCACGCTGATCACCAAGGACGCGTTCGAGCCGCTGCTGCCGCTGTCGGTGGTGGTGCACATCGACTACCGCAAGGCGCCGATGGTGGTGCAGCGGTTCGGCAACGTGAAGCAGCTGGTGGAGCAGACGCTCGACCCGATGGTGTCGTCGTACTTCAAGAACGTGTCGCAGACGCGCACGTTCATCGAGCTGATCCAGTCGCGCAGCGAGCTGCAGGCCGGCGCGTCGATCGACATGCACGGCCGCTTCCAGGCCTATTCGCTCGAGTTCCAGGAAGTGCTGATCGGCACGCCCAAGCCGCAGCCGGGCGACAACCGCATCGAGAACATCATGTCGCAGCTGCGTGATCGCCAGATCGCGCGCGAGCAGGTGGAGACGTTCGCGCAGAAGCAGATCGCGGCCGACAAGCAGCGCGAGCTGAACGAGGCCGAGAAGCGGGCCGAGAAACAGGCCGAACTCACCGGTTCGCTGGTGGACATCTCGATCAAGGACAACAACGGGGCCGCGCTGGTCAAGGCGGCAGAGCGCCGGCGCCAGGAGATCGAATCGCTTGCGCAGGGCGACCGGTTCCGCCAGGAGAACGAAGGCGCGGGCCGCGCCGCGGCGATCAAGGCGGTCGGCGAGGCCGAGGCCGCGGCCATCCACGCGAAGTCGGTCGCGCTGGAGGGCGAAGGCGCCGACAAGCAGCTGATGCAGACCGTGATGCTGCGCCTGGCCGAGGCGTTCGAGACCGCGCGCGTGCCGCTGGTGCCGCAGATCCAGATCGGCGGCTCCGAAGGCGGCGGCGGCAACGCGTTCGGCACGATGCTGTCGCTGATGAACTCGCTCAAGGCGGCGGAGCTGGCGCGGCTGGGCAAGTCAGCCTGACTCAGCCCAGCTGCCGCACGATCATGTCGACGAGCAGCTTGAAGTCGATCGGCTTGGCGATGTGGTCGACCATGCCGGCGGCCAGGCACTCGCGGCGCTCGTCCAGCATCGCGTGCGCGGTCTGCCCGATGACGGGCAGGTCGGGCGCGAGCTCGAGGATGCGTCGGGTGGCCTCGTAGCCGTCCATCTCGGGCATCTGGATGTCCATCAGCACGATGTCCCAGGCCTCGCGCCCGTCGGCCAGCACGCGGTTGACGGCCTGGCGGCCATCGCCCACCAGCGTGGTGATGGCGCCCTCGAGCTCCAGCGCGCGTTCCAGCACGATCTGGTTGACCTCGTTGTCCTCGGCCACCAGCACGCGCACGCCCTCGAGGCGGCGCGGCGTGTCGCCCCAGGCGGCGTCGGGCGCCTGCTCCGGCATCCCCTCGGGCGCGGCCACGAAGGGCAGGCGCAGCTCGAACACGCTGCCGACGCCCGGCTCCGTGCGCACCAGCACGTCGCCGCCCATCAGCTCGGCCAGCCGGCGGCTGATGGCCAGCCCCAGGCCGGTGCCGCCGAAGCGCCGCGTGGTGGAGGTGTCGGCCTGCTGGAACGCGTCGAACAGGTGCTTCAGGTGTTCCGGCTCGATGCCGATGCCGCTGTCCGTGACGCGGTAGACCATCTGCGCGCCCTGAGCCTCGGCGCCAGGGTCGACGCCCACCCACACGTCGACGCCGCCGGTCTCGGTGAACTTGATGGCGTTGGACAGCAGGTTCACCAGCACCTGCTGCGTGCGCAGGCCGTCGCCCACGCAGCGCTCCGGCAGCGCGGCGTCGAACGCGAGGTCGAGCGCGATGGGCTTCTCGGCGGCGCGGGCGCGCAGCAACGCCACGGCCTCCTCGGCAAGCGCGCGCGGCGAGATCGGGCGCTGCTCCACGAGGAGCTTGCCGACCTCGATCTTGGAGAAGTCGAGCACGTCGTTGACGATGCCCAGCAGCAGGCGGCCGGAGTTGAGGATCGCGGCGAAGGTGTGCATCGTGCGCGTGTCGGCGGTGTCGCGCAGGCCGATCTGCGCCAGGCCCAGCAGGCCGTTGAGCGGCGTGCGGATCTCGTGGCTCATGTTGGCCAGGAACTCGCTCTTCGCGTTGGCCAGCTCCACCGCGCTGAGGCGCGCGCGCTCGCGATCGGACTCCAGCGAGTGGCGGTCGGTGATGTTGCGCACGAACATGATCACCTGGCCGGTGCCCAGGGGCAGCGTGCGCGCCTCGAAGTGGCGCTCGCCTCCGGGGAAGGCCAGGGCGTACTCCGTCATGACGAGGTGCTTGGTGGCCAGGGCCTCCTGCAGCGCCGCGTTCAGGGGGATCGATGCCTGCGGGGGAAGGAGCTCCTCGATTCGGCGACCCACGAACAACGCGGGATCGCCGTAGTTGTCCACATGGACGCCGGCGCGAAAGTCCATCACCGTGCCGTCCTCGCGGATGCGGAAGTAGCGATCGGGCATCGCGGCGAGCACGCGGCTCAGCTCCGACGTGCGCTGCGACACGATGCGCTCCAGCTCCAGCTTGCGGTCTTCCAGCGTGCGCGTGGCCAGCCGCTGCGCGGTGAGGTCGAAGTACGACGCGATGACCAGGTCCTCGCGGCCGATGGACACGCGCGTGGCCGAGAACGAGGCGTAGAACAGGTCGCCGCTGCGGGTGCGGAACTGGGTTTCCACGTTGCGCACCTCGCCGTCGCGCCGCAGCACCGCGACCACCTCGTCGCGTACCTTGAAGTCCACCCAGGTGTCGAGGTCGATGCCGTTGCGGCCGATGGCCTCCTCGGCCGAGTAGCCGAACATCGACACGAAGGCGTCGTTCACTTCCAGGAAGCGCTGGCCTTCGTACGTGGTCAGGCCCAGGCCGGTGGGATTGGTGCGGAACATCGTGGCGAAGCGCGCCTCGCTGTCGCGCAGTGCCGTCACCGCGCGCTCGCGCTCCTCGGCCAGCTCGTAGGCCTCGAGGGCGCGGCCGATGTCCTCCGACAGCCGCTCCAGCAGCGCCAGCTCGCCGGCATCGAAGAACTGGATGGCCGACGAATACATCGTGAACACGCCCACGGTGCGTCCGCGCGACTTCAGCGGATAGGCCGACGACGAGCGGTAGCCGAGCGCCAGCGCGCCTTCGCGCCAGGTGACCATGTCGGGGTCGCTGCCGACGTCGGTGGAGTGCATCGCGCGGCCCTCGCGGAAAGCCTGCACGCTGGGCGCGAGGCCGCGCGGACCGGCGGCCAGCGAGGCGTGCGGCGGGCTGAGGTAGTCGCCCTTCTGGCCGGCCCAGGCCACGGGCACCAACTCGCCGGCCTCCATGTCGGGCCGGCCGATCCAGGCCATGCGCAGGCCGCCGTCGCGCACCATGATCTGGCACACCGCGTTGAACAGCGGCTCGGGCGCGCGCTCGCGCGCGATCGCCGCGTGCACGTTGGTCAGCACCTGGTACAGGCGGTTGAGACGGCGCAGGTGGCGCTCGTCGTCGCGCCGCTGGGTGACGTCGCGGCCGATGCTCAGCACGCCGGCCAGCTCGCCGTGCGAGCCGAACACCGGCGTGTGCAGCGACTCCACCAGCTCCTGGTGGCCGTCGTGCGCGTACGTGAGCGTGAACTGGTGCGGCACCGGCGCGCGCACCTCGATCGCGCGCTGGTCGGCCGCGGCGAACTCGGCGGCTACCGCGGCCGGCAGGAACGCGCTGGCGGGATGGCCCAGGAGCTCGTTCTCGGGCGCGCCGATGAAGCGCTCGAAGCGCACGTTGCAGGCCAGGAAGCGGCCATCGACGCCCTTGAACCAGACGAGATCGGGCAGCGTGTCGATGAGCGTGCGCAGGCGCCGCGACTGGCTGTCGATCTCGGCCGTCTTGTCGCGCACGGCGCGCCGCAACACCAGGCCCCACAGCACCGCGACGATGACCGCGAAGGCCAGCGCAGCGGCCGCCACGGCCACCACGCGCAGCCAGCGCGAGCCCGCCAGCGCGGCGCCGAACCACTTGTCCTCCAGCGCATTCTTCTCGGCCGGCGACACTTCGTCGAAGCCCTTCTCGATCAGCGACAGCGTGGCGCCGTCGCCGCGCCGCACCGCGCGATGCATGTGGCCGTAGTACATGACGAACGCCTCGCGGAAGCGCTGCGACGCGTTGGCCTTGTACAGGTAGTACTCGGCCGACGGGCCGTCCATGCAGAAGATCCTGGGGCCGCCGGCCACGGCCGCGGCGATCAGGCTCTGGTAGCTGGGATAGGTATCGATCAGCGTGACGCCACCGGCGTGCAGCCGCTCGATGCACACGTCGCCGGCGAGCGCGGCCACGTGGAAGCCGTGCAGCGAGTCCAGGTCGACCAGCCCCTTGACGCCGCTGTCCGCGTAGATCGGCTCGCGTACGTCGGCGAACGGCGCGGTGAAGTCCATCGTGCGCGCGCGCTCGGACGACCAGAAGATGGTGTCGATGACGTCGGCGTCGCCTTTGGCCACGCGGCGCAGCGCCTCCGACCACTCCACCGGCTGCAGGTCGACATGCACGCCGGTCTTCTTCTCCCACAACGCCCATTCGTCGGCCACCAGCCCGGTGGGCCGGCCGGCCTCGTCGCGGAACAGGTAGGGCGGGTAGTTGTCGGCGCCCACCACGTGCAGCACGCGCGGCGGCGTGGTCATGGCGCCGCTGGCGGCCGCCGGCGCAGAGGCCGCCCCAGCCGGCGCTTCGTCGACCACGGGCGCGGCCGCCGCGACGGCACACAGCAGGCCCAGCGTGAGCGCTGCCAGCCAGGCACGCACGGTGGGAGCGGGTTCGAGTTCCAGAGCGCTAGTCCGAAAGTCGGGTGACGCCCTCGAGCGTGCAGGCGTAGACCGCGTTGCGCAGGGCCGCGATGGCCTCGTAGCGCGGGAAGCTGCGCCGCCAGGCCAGCACCACGCGGCGCGTGGGCACCGGCGCCTCGAACGGGATGTAGCTGACCAGCGCGTGCGACTGCGGGTCGTCCATGCCGTGCGTGATGGACAGCCGCGGCACCACGGTGATGCCCATGCCCGAGGCCACCATGTGCTTGATGGTCTCGAGCGACGAGCCCTCGAAGCTCTTGCGGATGCCCTCGGCGTCGTTGGAGAAGCGGGCGAACTCGGGGCAGACCTCCAGCACGTGGTCGCGGAAGCAGTGCCCCGTGCCCAGCAGCAGCATCGTCTCCTGCTTCAGGCGCTTCGACGAGATGGACGTCTCGCCGGCCAGCGCGTGGGCGCGCGGCACGGCCACCACGAAGGGCTCGTCGTACAGCGGGGCGATGGCCAGGCCGCTGTCGGGAAACGGCTCGGCCATGATGGCGCAGTCGAGCTCGCCGGTGCGCAGCATGTCGATCAGCTTGACGGTCAAGTTCTCCTGCAGCATCAGCGGCATCTGCGGCGTGAGTTCGATGGCATGGCGCACCAGCTGCGGCAGCAGGTACGGGCCGATCGTGTAGATGATGCCCAGCTTCAGTGCGCCGGACAGCGGATCCTGGCCGCGCTTGGCGATTTCCTTGATGACGGCGGCCTGTTCGATGACGCTCTGGGCCTGGCGCACGATGGCCGTGCCCAGCGTGGTGAGGCTCACCTCGTTGCTGCCGCGCTCGAAGATCTTGACGTCGAGTTCCTCTTCGAGCTTCTTGATGGCCACCGAGAGCGTGGGTTGCGACACGAAGCACGCCTCCGCTGCGCGGCCGAAGTGCCGTTCGCGGGCGACCGCGACGATATAGCGCAGTTCGGTGAGTGTCATGGCCCTATTGTAGAAATGGCGCCCCACGCTCGCTGGCGCTCGCTGCCCCCGAGGGGCCTGCCGCGAACGGCCCGGCAAAGCCGGATCCGTCGCTCCCTCGAATCTCTTGGGGCGCGGCCAGCGGCGGCGCCGGTGGAGTTAGGATCCCCGCTATTGGCAAGGCTGTCCATAGCTTTATACGTCACTGAGTGCGCGTGATCATGCACTGGCTCAAGCGTTCATCCACTCCAGCTTGCCGCCGAGCCAGCGGTCGACGTGGGCCGACGCGGCGCCGGGCGCCCTGGCCAGCAGCTCGGGCGCGATCTGGCGCACGTGGGCCAGCAGCGGCGCGTCCTCCTCCAGGTCGGCGAAGCGCAGCAACTGGTCGCCCGACTGGCGCGCGCCCATGAACTCTCCCGGCCCGCGGATCTGCAGGTCGCGCCGGGCGATCTCGAAGCCGTCGGTGGTGTCGGCCATCGCCTTCAGGCGCTCCTTGCCCACCAGCGACAGCGGCGGCGCGTAGAGCAGCACGCACACGCTGGCGGCACTGCCGCGGCCCACGCGGCCGCGCAGCTGGTGCAGCTGGGCCAGGCCGAAGCGCTCGGCGTGCTCGATCACCATCAGGCTGGCGTTGGGCACGTCCACGCCGACCTCGATGACGGTGGTGGCCACCAGCACCGGCAGCGCGCCGGACTTGAACTGCGCCATCACGGCGGCCTTCTCGGCGGGCCGCATGCGGCCGTGCAGAAGCCCCACGCCGATGCCCGGCAGCGCGGCGGCCAGCGCGGCGTGGGTGTCGGTGACGTTCTGCAGCGTGAGCGGCTCGGCGCGGCCGGCGTGCTCCGCGGCGGCGTTCTCGGCGTCCTCCGACTCCTCGATCAGCGGGCACACCCAGTAGACCTGGCGGCCGGCGGCGATGTCGTCGCGGATGCGCTCCACCACGTCGGGACGGCGGATGTCCGCGAACACACGGGTGACGACGGGCGTGCGGCCGGGCGGCAGCTCGTCGAGGGTGCTCACGTCCAGGTCGGCGAAATAGGTCATGGCCAGCGTGCGCGGAATGGGTGTGGCCGTCATCATGAGCAGGTGCGGCTCCAGCCCCTCGATGGCCAGCTTGCGCCGCAGCGCCAGCCGCTGCTGCACGCCGAAGCGGTGCTGCTCGTCGACGATGGCCAGGCCCAGCCGGGCAAACTTCACGCCCTCCTGGATCACCGCGTGCGTGCCCACGATGAGCCTGGCCGTGCCGCTTGCCACCTGCTCGAGCGCCTTCGCGCGCGCCTTGCCCTTGCGGCTGCCGCTGAGCCAGGCCACCTGGATGCCCAGCGGCTCCAGCCACTGCACCAGCTTGGCGAAGTGCTGCTCGGCCAGTATCTCGGTGGGCGCCATCAGCGCGCATTGCCAGCCGGCGTCCATGGCCACGGCGGCCGCCAGCGCGGCCACCACGGTCTTGCCGGCGCCCACGTCGCCCTGCAGCAGGCGGTGCATCGGGCGCGGGCCGGCCAGGTCGGCCACGATCTCGTCCACCACGCGCCGCTGCGCGCCGGTGAGGCCGAACGGCAGCACGCCCAGCAGCTTCTCCTGCAGGCCGCCGGGCCGGGGAACGATCTCGGGCGCGCGCAGCAGCGCGCGTTCCGCGCGCGAGGCGAGCTGCGAGATCTGCTGCGCCAGCAACTCTTCGAACTTCAGGCGCTGCGCGGCCGGATGGCTGCCGTCCTCGAGCTCGTGCAGCGACGCGTCGGCCGGCGGATGGTGCAGCGTCTCCACCGCCACGCGCAGAGACGGCAGGCCCGCCGGGATCACCTGGGGCGGCAGCACTTCGTGCAGCGGCGCACGCGCCAGGCTCGCGGCCACCACCTTGCGCAGGTAGGGCTGAGGCAGCTGCGCCGTGGTCGGATAGACCGGCGTGAGCGACGGCGGCAGCGGCTCGCCGGGCGTGACGACCTTGAAGGTGGGGTGCACCATCTCGCGCCCGAAGAAGCCGCCGCGGACCTCGCCGCGCACGCGCACGGTCTGGCCCGGCGCGAAGGTCTTGAAGTGCGAGGGATAGAAGTTGAGGAAGCGCAGCACCAGCTCGACGCCCGACTCGTCGGTGATCCTGGCCACGAACTGGCGCCGGCCGCGCTGCTCCACGCGCGACTCGATGACGCTGCCCTCCACCTGCACCTTTTCGCCGGGGCGGGCCCGCCCGATCGACGTCACCTGGGTCTCGTCCTCGTAGCGCAGCGGCAGGTGCAGCGCGAGGTCGATGGCGCGCACGAGGCCCAGCCGCTGCAGCGCGCGTTGCGGCGCGCTCAGCTCGGCCTTGGCGGCGGATTCGCGCGGGGTCTTGGCGACGGCGGCATCGGCGGGCTTGCTGGACATGCGGGGCATTCTCGCGCCTGCCGTGTTGTTTCCTGGTGTGCCAGGCGTGCAAATCGAACGAATCCGCACATCGCAGTACAAGCCGATACCAACCCGGCGCGCCAGTTGCCTGACAATATCGGCTGTCGCTTCGGCGGCCCTCTCCCTTGCCAGAACAACATGCGCCTCATTGCCCGCTTTGTCTTCCTGATGGTTGCCGTCTTCGGCGTGAGCCTGGCCTTCGCCTGGGCCTGGGACAAGTCCGACAAGTCGCAGGACACCACCGCCGCCCACGCGTCCTGAGATCGTGGCGGACGACTACGTCGCGCTGCCCCGCGATGCGGTGCACCTGCCACCGCCATCCGGCGAGCATCGCCTCGGCGACTTCGATTTCCACCTGCCCGTCGAGCTGATCGCGCAGCATCCGGCCGCCGAGCGCAGCGCCTCGCGCCTGCTGGACGGCACGTCGACGCCCTTCGTGGACCGTATCTTCCGCGAGTTCCCGGGCCTGCTGGACGCCCGCGACCTGCTGGTGTTCAACGACACCCGCGTGATCAAGGCCCGGCTGTACGGCACCAAGGCCACCGGCGGCGGCGTCGAGGTGCTTGTCGAGCGCGTGCTGCCGCCCGGCGAGGCCTGGGCCCACATCCGCGCCAGCAAGTCGCCCAAGCCCGGCACCACGCTCACCTTCGGCGACGTCGCCGCCGGCACCGCGTTCGAGGTGCAGGTGCTGGGTCGCTGCGGTCCCGAGGACGCGATGTTCCACCTGCGCTTTCCGGCCGACGTCTTCGCGCTGCTGGAGCAGCACGGCCACGTGCCGCTGCCGCCGTACATCACGCACGCCGACGAGGCCGACGACGTCCGCCGCTACCAGACGGTGTTCGCCGACCGTCCCGGCGCCGTGGCCGCGCCCACCGCCGCGCTGCACTTCGACGACGCGCTGCTGGCCGAGATCGCCGCGCGCGGCGTGCACACCGCGCGCGTCACGTTGCACGTGGGCGCGGGCACGTTCCAGCCGGTGCGCAGCGACGACCTGGGCGAGCACAAGATGCACACCGAGTGGTTCGACGTGCCGCAGGCTACCGTGGACGCCGTGCGGCGCACCCGCGCCGCCGGCGGCCGCGTGGTGGCCATCGGCACCACCACCGTCCGGGCGCTCGAGTCGGCCGCCCAGGCCGCGCGCCAGGCCGGTTCGCCGGGCTCGCTGCAGGCCGGCGCCGGCGAGACCCGCATCTTCATCACGCCCGGCTACCGCTTCCAGGTGGTCGACCGGCTGGTGACCAACTTCCACCTGCCCAAGAGCACGTTGATGATGCTGGTGAGCGCGTTCTCGGGCATGGAGCGCATCCGCGCGCTGTACGCGCACGCCATCGCGCAACGCTACCGATTCTTCAGCTACGGCGATGCCATGCTGCTGGACCGCGTCGAGCCGTAAGGCCTCAGCAGCTCTCGCAGCCTGCCGCGGCCAGCCACGGGTCGCGGTCGCTTCCGCCGAACGTGGCGAGCAGGAAGTCCACGAACGCGCGGGTGCGCATCGGCACGTGCTTGCGCGTGGGCATCGCGGCGAACAGCGTCACCGTCTGCATGTGCCAGTGCGGCAGCACGCGCTCGAGCGCCTGCTCCATCAACGCGTCCTCGGCGACGAACGATGGCAACCCGATGATGCCCAGGCCGGCCAGCGCGGCGGCGTACAGCGTGTCGATGTGAGTCGTCATGAGCGAGGGCACCTTCTTCATGTCGACCACCTGCGGCGGGCCGTCTCCCCACGCCGGCTTGAAGGTCAGTTCCCGGTGTTCGCTGGGCGGGTTGGGCATCAGCGTGTCGTGTTGCACCAGGTCCGACGGATGCAGCGGCCGGCCGTGCTTGTCGAGGTATTCCGGCGTCGCGCACAGAATGACCTCCGAGGTGGCGACGCGCCGCGCGATGAACGCGCCCTCGATGGGACGGGCGCGCTGCACGATGATCGTGACGTCGTGGTTCTCGTCGGGCGTCTCCACCGAGGCGCTTACCGTCAGCTCCAGCGATACCTTGGGGTGCAGCGCCCGGAAGCGCGGCAGGTGCTTGGCGAGCTGGTGCACCGCGAAGCCCGGCGGCACCAGCACGCTGAGCCGGCCACGCGCCTCCGCGGTGGCGATGCCGGCCACTGCCTCGGCGTCGTCCACCTCGCTGAGGATGTTGCGCACGCGTTCGAGGTAGTCCTCGCCGACGTCGGTGAGCGCCAGGCGACGCGTGGTGCGGTTGATCAGGCGAGCGCCCAGGTGTTCCTCGAGCTCGGCGACGAGGCGGGTGGCCACTGCCGGCGCGATGTCCATCGCGACGGCGGCCTTGGCGAAGCCACCGGCGTCGATGACTCGGGAAAACACCCGCATGGCGCGCAGCTGATCCATCTGATTCTTTCTGAAACGTCAATAAACAATTCTACGGCTGCTCCTTTATCCACATAGAAGGCGGGAATACAGTGAAGACATCGATGAAGCGCAGACACACACAACGCGTCACCGAGGCCCGGCCGGAAGCCCAGAAGGCACGCCCCCGGACATCCTCAAACTGTTGAAGAAAGAAGTTCATCATGCAAGTTCGCCAAGTCATCGCCGCCGCCCTGCTCGCCGCCACCGCCGTGGGCGCCATGGCTCAGGAAATCGACCGCGCCGATACGCTGCAAGGCAAGAGCCTCGCCGCGCAGGCCGACCAGACGCAGGAACGCACCCGTGAATCCGTCGTCGCCGAGACGCGCAACCTGAAGGCCGAAGGCCAGCTGAACGCGGTCGGCGAGCTCGCCAACGCCCCGGCCGTCGCCGTGGTGCCGCAGACCCAGTACGCCGGCCGCACCCGCGCCGACGTGAAGGCCGAGCTGGCGCAATGGCGCCAGACCCACAAGCTGATGGTCGGCGAACGCGGCTGATCCTGGCGCGGAGCCCCTCCCTCCTCCGCTTCCAGGCACTGCCCGACGGGCGACGCGAGGCCCTCGCGTCGCCCGTTTCCATTTGCGCGGCGACAATGCGCGGATGTTGAAATTCGAGATCCTGGGCACCGATGCCCATGCCCGCCGCGGCCAGCTCACGCTGAACCACGGCGTGGTGCAGACCCCCGTCTTCATGCCGGTGGGCACCTACGGCACCGTCAAGGGCGTGCTGCCGCGCTCGCTCGAGGAGATGGGCGCCGAGATCATCCTGGGCAATACCTTCCACCTGTGGATGCGTCCTGGCCTGGACGTGATGGCGCAGTTCGGCGGCCTGCACAGGTTCGAGGCCTGGAAGGCGCCCATCCTCACCGACTCGGGCGGCTTCCAGGTGTGGTCGCTGGGCGAGATGCGCAAGATCTCTGAGGAAGGCGTGCGCTTCGCCTCCCCCGTCAACGGCGACAAGCTGTTCCTGACGCCCGAGATCAGCATGCAGATCCAGACGGTGCTCAACTCCGACATCGTCATGCAGTTCGACGAATGCACACCCTACGAGACCAAGGGCGTGCTCACCACCGAGCGCGAGGCGCGGCTGTCGATGGAGCTGTCGCTGCGCTGGGCCGCACGCTGCCGCGACGAGTTCGCGCGGCTGGAGAACGCCAACGCGCTGTTCGGCATCGTGCAGGGCGGCATGTTCGAGTCGCTGCGCGAGGCGTCGCTCGACGCCCTGGTGGCGATGGACTTCCCCGGCTACGCCATCGGCGGCGTCTCGGTGGGCGAGCCCAAGGAGGACATGCAGCGGCTGGTGGCCCACACGCCGCACCGGCTGCCGGCGCACAAGCCGCGTTATCTGATGGGCGTGGGCACGCCCGAGGACCTCGTGCACGGCGTCACCCACGGCGTGGACATGTTCGACTGCGTGATGCCCACGCGCAACGCGCGCAACGGCCACCTGTTCACGCGCTTCGGCGACCTGAAGGTGCGCAACGCGCGCCACAAGAGCGATGAGTCGCCGGCGGACGCGAGCTGCGCCTGCTACACCTGCCGCAACTTCAGCCGCGCGTACCTGCACCACCTCGATCGGTGCGGCGAGATGCTGGGCCCGATGCTCAACACCATCCATAACTTGCACTACTACGTGAACCTGATGCGCGAGGTGCGCGCGTCGCTCGACGAAGGGCGCTTCGCCGAGTTCCGGGTGAGCTTCGCGCGCGATCGCGGGCGAGGGGTATAGAGGCTCGCGACGGCGCCTTGCGCCGCGCCGGCGCCTAGCCGGCGGTTCCAGCGGCGGCCGGCAACCAGGCGGCGATCGCCTCGGCGAGGTCGCGGAAGCGCGGTGCCCCGCCCAATTCACCGTCCAGCAAGTCTGGCTCGCCCACGCCGTCGGTCGCCAGCAAGGCGTAGCGGCCGACCCCGGCCGCGCGTGCGGCCTGCAGGTCGGACGGCTTGTCGCCGAACATCAGCGAGGCCGGAAGATCCAGCCCCAGCCGCGCGGCGGCGCGCAGCACCATGCCCGGCGCGGGCTTGCGGCAGTCGCAGACGCACGCGTAGGCCGCGACAGGGCCTTCGGGCAGGTGTGGGCAATATTCGATCGCCGCGAGCTCGATGCCCTCCTCCGCAAGGTGCGTCCGGATGCGTTCGCCGAGCCGCAGGACATCGTCCTCGGTGTAGTAGCCGCGCGCGACGCCCGCCTGGTTGGTGACGACGACCAGCGCGTAGCCGTCGTCACGCAGGCGGCGCATCGCGTCGATGGCGCCCGGCACGAACTGGAAGTCTTCCCATCGGTACACGTAGCCGTGGTCGAGGTTGATCACGCCGTCGCGATCGAGGAAGACTGCCTTGCGCAAGGTCGCCAACGTCATGCGTGCTGTCGACGCCGCTTACTGCGTCTGCGTGGCGGTGGTGACCACCACGTTCGGGTTCGGCAGGCAGTCGGTCTCGGGGTTGCCGGCCAAGTCGACCGTGGTCTTGCAGTCGGCAGGCGCCGCCAGGATCGACGCCAGCACGGTCGTGCCGGCGGAGATGCTGCCGAACACGGTGTAGTTGCCATTGAGGCCGCTGTTGCCGCCGCTGGCGCTGTTGACGTTGAAGAAGTACTGCGACGTCTCCTGGCCCGTGGAGGTGGCGGCCATCGCGATGGTGCCGTACACGTGGGTCAGGCCGCTGTTCTCGTAGGTGATCGGCGTCGCCAGGCCGGTCTTCAACGTGGCCGTCGACAGGTTGGTCACCGGTGCCGAGTAGCCGCCGCCCTGGGCCACGAAGTTGGGAACGAGGCGATGGAAGATCGTGTTGGCGTACCAACCCGTGTTCACGTAATGCAGGAAGTTGTCGACCGTCTTCGGCGCCTTGTCCGGCGCGAGCGTGATGTCGATGTTGCCGACCGCGCCGAGGCCGTTGTTGATCGCGAATCGCACGATGGGTGCCGGGACCGTCAGGGTAGCCATGCCGACCTGGGTGCCGTTGGACTTGGCGATGACGGAACCGGTGAGGCCGCCGCTGACCGTGCAGAGGTACGTCGCGCTGGTGGCCGTGCTGCCGGCTTGCAGCGTCATGCCGGTACAGACCGACGAGGTGACCGCCAGCGTGCTGTCCAGGCCCGTGCCGTTGATCGTGATGGTGGCCGCGGATCCGTACTTGGTGGCATTGGGCACGATGGCCGTGACCGTCGCGGTCGGTGTACCACCCGCGTTGCCGCTGCTGCCACCGCCGCCGCCGCAGGCGGACAGGGTGGCCAGCGAGGCGACCGTCAGGGCGGCGACGCCGAAGGTGCGGGCGGGCGCGAGGGCAGAAATACGTTGCGGCATGATGGATGAGAGAGACGAAAGCGCGATGGTAGGCGATGCGTCGGCGACATATTGTCAAGGTGACGTTAAGGATGCACGGGCGTCGTCGCGATACCACCCCGGGTAAGCTGCCATTCCCCTGGCCGAACGGTGAAATCCCCGTCTGGCCGGCGCCGATCCGCCCTCTTCACACTACTCTCGCGGCCAGCAACTGCCCCACTTCGTGGTGCAGGCCTTCGGGCGTGACCGCGTCGGGCGCGATGCCGGGCCCCACGTTCAGGCCCACCCTGCTGAACAGGCCGCGGCGGAACGGCTTGGTCATGGCCGGGCCTTCCACCCGCGAGAAGAACGAGCCCCACAGGTTCTGCAGCGCCAACGGGATGACCGGCACCGGACGCGTCTCGAGGATGCGCATGACGCCGCCCTTGAACGGCTTGAGCGTGCCGTCGTTGGTGATGCCGCCCTCCGGGAAGATGCCGAGCAGGTCGCCTTCGGCCAGCACCTGGTCGGCGGCGGCGAAGGCGGCCTCGTAGGCGACCGGGTCGTCGTTCTTCGACGCGATGGGAATGGCCTTGGCCAGGCGGAAGAACAGCCCCAGGCCCGGCGTCCGGAAGATGCGCGCGTCCATGAGGAAGCGGATGGGCCGCGGGCTGGCCGCCATCAACAGCACCGGGTCGACGAAGCTCACGTGGTTGCACACCACGATGGCCGGCCCGGTGGCCGGGATGTGGGCGTCGCCCTGGATGCGGAAGCGGTAGGCCGTGCGGGTGAGCACGAACGCGATGAAGCGCAGCAGGTACTCCGGCACGAGGCAGAAGATGTAGCCGGCCACCACGGCGTTGGCGATGCCCGTGATCAGGAACACGCCGCCGATGCTCACGCCGAAGTGCAGCAGCGCCCCGGCGATCAGCGAGCTGGCGATCATGAACAGCGCGTTGAGGATGTTGTTGGCAGCAATGATGCGGGCCCGGTGGCTAGCGAGCGCCCGCATCTGGATGAGCGCATACATCGGCACGCTGTAGAGACCGGCGCTGAGCGACAGCATGAACAGGTCGATCATCGGGCGCACGTGCTGGCCCTGGCGCGCGAAGTCGGCCAGGCCCCACAGCGCCGTGGTGGGCGCCGCCAGGTGGTTCACCGCGAAGTACAGGTCGATGGCGAACACGCTCATGCCGATCGCGCCCAGCGGCACCAGGCCGATCTCGACCTGCCGGCGCGACAACACCTCGCACAGCAGCGAGCCGATGCCCACGCCCACCGAGAACAGCACCAGCAGGAGCGACGCCACGTGCACGTCGCCATGCAGCACGTCCTTGGCGAAAGACGGGAACTGCGACAGGAAGGTGGCGCCGAAGAACCACATCCACGAGATGCCCAGCAGCGAGCGGAACACGACGATGTCCTTGCTCGCCAGCTTCAAGTTGCGCAGTGTCTCGGTGACCGGGTTCCAGTTGATATCGAGCCGCGGGTCGTGCGCCGGCGAGGCGGGAATGGCCTGCGCCGTCAGCCGGCCGATGACCGCGATGGCCAGGCACGTGCCGCCCGCCAGCTCGGGGCCGATGCCGGGCACTACCACCAGCAGGCCGCCGGCCAGCTGGCCCAGCAGGATGGCCACGAACGTGCCCATCTCGACCATGCCATTGCCGCCCGTGAGCTCCTGCTCGCCCAGGTGCTGCGGCAGGTACGCGTACTTCACCGGGCCGAACAGCGTGGAGTGCACGCCCATCAGGAACAGGCACCCCAGCAGCACCGGCACCTGCTGGCCGACGAACCCCCAGGTGGCCAGCACCATGATCAGGATCTCGAACGACTTGATGAAGCGCATCACCCGCGCCTTGTCGTACTTGTCGGCCAGCTGCCCGCTGGTGGCCGACAGCAGCACGAACGGCAGGATGAACACCGCGCTGATGACCAGGCCCGCCTTCTCGGGCGGCAGCCACGACACGCTGAGCTGGTACGTGACCAGCACCGTGAAGGCGAACTTCAGGACGTTGTCGTTGCCGGCGCCGAAGAACTGGGTCCAGAAGAATGGCGCGAAGCGGCGTTGGGACAGGAGCGCGAACTGGCTGGGGTGGGCTTCACTCATGGAGGAACGGATCTGCGGAGATTGTGCCGACTGTAGCCGCAGGCCTTCGTTCGCGCCCTCGGCGACACCCTCGCTTTCGACCGCTTTCGCGGGGGTCACCGCACCACCGTGGCGGGGCCGGCGAGCTGCGTGCGCTGCAGCCACGCGAACATCGATTCGACCGTCACCGTCTCGATGTGGTCGCTGAAGCGCTTGGCGTTCGGGTGGTCGTCGAAGGCGACGTTGGCGCGCGTGATGCGCCCGCCCAGGCGCGTGAGCGCGTCGATGTGCAGCGCGGTGGGCTGGTAGTCGTGCAGTTGCAGCCAGGCCTGCGCGCGTTCGCGCGTGCTGGCGGCGGGGTCGAGCGAGCCGGCCAGCGTCTCGAGCGCCCACTGGTTGCTTTGCTGGTAGCGCGTCGACCACGGGTAGGCGACGACGCTGTAGGCGGGGGTGTGCCATTGCACGAGGCGCCGGTCGTCGGTGAGCACCTGCAGCAGCGCGGCCTGCATCTCCGGGCTCGGAATGACGTAGGCGGCCTCATAGCGGAACGGCGTGTCGAGGAAGAACTCGGCCAGGCCCTGGCGGAAGACCGCGGCCTCGGCCGTGCCGCACTGGTTGAGCTTGTGGGCGATGCGCCAGGTGCTGCGCGGCACGCGCCGCGCCGGCGGCCCGTCGAACAGCGCGGCGCCGCTGGCGGGCCAGCGTTCGGCGCGATCGCTGGAGGAGGGCGTGGGCGTGTCCTCGCGATAGGCGAACGCCAGGTGCGACCAGTCCAGGCCGTACTTGCGCAGGTCCTGGCCGGCGCGCGCGATGATCACCACCCGGGCATCGGTGGCGTCCAGGCTTTGCTGGACGCGCTCGGCCAGTGCCAGCCCGCGGGTGACGCTGAGCGTGTCGGGCGGCGTCGCATCGCAGGTCTGCCCGGCCATGGCGGCGGACGAGACGAGCACCAGGACACCCACGATCAGGCGCCACAGCCGGCTCATCGCGACACCCGCTGGTTGTAGGACAGCGTTCGGCCGATCTCGTTCGGCACGAAGGCGATCACATGGCCGGCGGCGCTGAGCACCATGTCGGTGGCGACGGTCGTGACGGTGATCACCGTGCCGACTGCCACGCTCACCGTGCCCACCGCCCTGCCGGCGAAGCAGATGCTGCCCTTCACGCCGTCGGCGACGTTCTCGACGACCCACACGGTGCCCTGCGCGCTGGCCTCGACGCCTGTCACGACGATGGAGCCGACGCCGGCCACCAGCACCACGGGCAGTGCGACCGAGATGGCCACGGGCACCAGCGAGGCCTCGCTCACTTCGCTGGCGTTGGTTTGGGCATGGGCGGCGCAGGCAAAGGCCATGGCAAGCGCGACGATGACGCGGGAGGCCGGAGGGGGTTTCATGTGAAGCGTCCGAATTGGAGAAGTCGCGATGGTGCGCAGCGCTCGCATGACCCGCAACGGGATTGCGACGAGTGCCGGGCGCTGCCTCGTGAGGTATCGTCCACGGATACTTTTTGCCACGCCCGCCATGAGCTCCACCGCAGAGATCGTCAACGTCCTGAAGAGCGAGCTGAAGCTCGCGCGCCTGACCTACGCCGACCTGGGGCGCGAGCTTGGGTTGGCAGAGTCGAGCGTCAAGCGGATGTTCGCCAAGGGCGACATGCCGCTCAAGCGAATCGACGAGATCTGCCGCGTGCTCAAGTGCGATTTCTCGGAGCTCGCCCGCAAGGTGGCCGACCTGGAGTTGCTACGCGACGAGCTGACGTTGGAGCAGGAGCGCGCCGTCGTCGGCGACAAGCGGCTGCTCGTGATGGCGCTGTGCGCGCTGAGCCAGTGGCCCTACGAGCAGATCATGGGCATGTACGCGTTCACCGACGCCGAGGCGGTGCGCCACCTGACCCAGCTGGATCGCCTGGGCATCATCGAGCTGAAGCCGCTGAATCGCTACCGGCTGAAGGTGGCCAAGACCTTCCGCTGGCGCGCCAACGGTCCGGTGATGCAGTTCTTCCGCGACCATGGCGTGGTCGACTACTTCGCGGGCGGATTCGACGGCGAGAACGAGATGGTGAGCCTGGTGCACGGACACATCAGCCTGCCGATGGCCAAGGTGTTCCAGGAGCGTTTGCAGCGCCTCGCCCAGGATTTTGCCCAGCAGCACCAGGCTGACCAGCGACTGGCGCCGGCGCACAAGCGGGGGTTCACGGCCGTGATGGCCTTGCGGTCGTGGACGTTCGGGCCGCTGCGAGAACTGCTGCGCGACCCGAACATCGAGCCCTAGCGGGTGGCCAGCGCGGGCGCGTTTTCGCGCTCGACCATCTCGCGTGCGAACTCGATGAAAGCCACCGCTCCACGTGAAGCGGGATCCCACACCACGCCAGGCTGGCCATAGCTGGGCGCCTCTGCCAGGCGAACGTTGCGCGGGATGACGGTGTTGAACACCTTATCGCCGAAGTGCGCCTTCAGTTGGTCGCTGACGTTCACCTGCAGCGTGATTCGGGGGTCGAACATCACTCGCAGCAGGCCGATCAGCTCCAGGTCGCGGTTGAGGTTGGCATGCACCTGCTTGATCGTGTTGACCAGGTCGGAGACGCCCTCGAGTGCGAAGTACTCGCACTGCATCGGCACGATGACGCCGTGGGCGCTGCACAGTCCGTTCAGCGTCAGCAGGTTCAGCGACGGGGGGCAGTCGATCAGGACGAAGTCGTAGTCGTCGGCCACGGCCTTCAGGGCCCGGCGCAGGCGTTCGTTGCGGCGCTCCAGCGCGACCAATTCCACTTCGGCGCCGGCCAGTTCCCGGTTGGCGCCCAGCACGTCGTAGCCACCGCTGGTCGAGCGTTGCACCGCCTCCTGGATCGTGGCGCTTTCAAGCAGTACGTCGTAGACCGTCAGCGGAAGCTCTCGCTTCTGGATCCCGGAGCCCATCGTGGCGTTGCCTTGCGGGTCGAGGTCGACGAGCAGGACGCGCTGAGCGACGAGCGCGAGGCCAGCCGCCAGGTTCACCGTGGTGGTGGTCTTGCCGACGCCGCCCTTCTGGTTCGCGATGCAGAAAATTCTCGCCATGGGTGACCGGTGAAAGCGCTGTTGAGCGGAAAAGGTGCTGCCGTATTGTCGCGGCTACTTTGCCGCCGCGTCAGCCTGATCCCGTGGCCGTAGCCACACGAGGCAGCGTTTTTCGTTCAATTCAGGCACCGTCAGTTGTTCCACGTGAAACATCTCGACGGTCGTCGGGATCCCAGCGCGCTCTTCGGCCGACAGGTTGGCCTTCATCGCGGCCCACTGCCCATGGGGCGCGAGCAGCGGGCGGGTGAGCGAGGTGAAATCCAGGATCGATGCGAAGGCGCGCGAGGTGATCAGGTCGAACTCAGGCGCCTTGAAGGTGCCGGGCGACTCGACGCGTCCATGGATGCCATGGAGATTGGGCAACCCCAACTCGGCAGCCGCTTGACGAACGAAGGCGGCCTTCTTGGCCACAGCGTCCACGCAGGTCACCTGCCACGTCGGATTCAACATGGCGAGGATGACGCCCGGCAAACCGGCGCCGCTTCCGACGTCCAGCAGCCGCAACTTGCCCTGCCCTGCGGTGCCGGTACCGGCTCGCAGCGGCAGCACGACGGCCAGGCAATCCAGCAGGTGATGCGTGAACATCTCGCCGGTGTTGCGCACCGACGTGAGGTTGTAGACCTTTGTCCAACGTTGGATCAGCGACAGATAGGCCAGCAGGCGCTGGCGCTCGGTCGCGAGCAGCTCGAGTCCGAGGGTGGGCGCGAGCGCCTCGAGTCGACCGTCAAGGCGGGACGGGTCTCCGTATTCAAGCGGCATGTTCGGCGGGAGAGGCGGTCGGATGTGAGAAGCCCTTGAAGCGCTTCTTCTTTAAATGGACGAGAAGCAGCGAGATGGCCGCGGGCGTGACGCCGGAGATTCGTGTGGCTTGGCCGAGTGTCTCGGGCCGGTGCTGGCTGAGCTTCTGGCGCACCTCGAAGGAGAGCGCCGTGACCTGGTTGTAGTCCAGCTCGGTGGGAAGCGCGAGCTCCTCCAGGCCTTGGGCCCGGCTGACTTCCTCGTTCTGCTTGTCGATGTAGCCGGCGTACTTGGTGGCGATCTCCAGCTGCTCGATCACCTCCCCTGCCAGCTGTGGGCCGAGCTCCGCGGTCAATGTTTCACGTGAAACATCAACCTGCGGTCGTGCGACAGAGGTGATGGCGACGACGGTGTCGAAGTTGATTCCGGGACGGCGCAGCAGGTCAGCGAGGGAGTGTTCATGCTCCAGCGCCTTGCCGAGCAGCCGCTCGGCGTCCGAGGCGGGCAGGATGTTGGGGTGCACCCAGGTCGAGCGAAGGCGTTCAGTCTCACGCGCCAGCACCTCGCGCTTGCGACTGAATTGAGCCCAGCGTGCGTTGTCGACCAAGCCCAGCTGGCGGCCGAGTTCGGTCAGGCGCAAGTCGGCGTTGTCCTCGCGCAGCTGCAGCCGGAATTCGGCACGGCTGGTGAACATGCGGTAGGGCTCGGTGACACCCTTGGTGATGAGGTCGTCCACCAGCACGCCCAGGTAGGCCTGGTCGCGACGAAGCACGAAGCAGTCGGCGCGATCCGCGGCGCGCAGCGAGGCGTTCACGCCTGCGAACAGCCCCTGCGCCGCGGCCTCCTCATAGCCCGTGGTGCCATTGATCTGGCCCGCGAAGAAGAGGCCCGCGATGGAGCGCGTCTCGAACGTGCTCTTCAGCTCGCGTGGATCGAAGTAGTCGTACTCGATGGCATAGCCGGGGCGCAGGATGTGCGCGTTGGCCAGGCCGGCCATCGACCGGACGGCGGCCAGCTGGATGTCGAAGGGCAAGGAGGTGGAGATGCCGTTCGGATAGAACTCGTGCGTCGTCAGCCCTTCGGGCTCCAGGAAGATCTGGTGCGAGTCCTTGTCGGCAAAGCGATTGACCTTGTCCTCGATGCTCGGGCAGTAGCGCGGGCCGACGCCTTCGATAACGCCCGTGAACATCGGACTGCGATCGAAGCCGGAGCGGATGATCTCGTGCGTGCGGGCGTTGGTATTCGTGATCCAGCATGGCATCTGGCGCGGATGCTGCGACGCCGAGCCCATGAAGCTGAACACCGGCATCGCCGTCGTGATGTTGCCGCTGGCATCGGGCATGCCGTCGCCGGGCTGTTCCATCAGCTCGGAGAAGTCGATGGAGCGACCATCGATACGCGGCGGCGTTCCGGTCTTCAACCGGCGCTGGGGCAGCTTGAGCTCCTTGAGGCGCGCGGAGAGCCGCTGTGCCGGTGGATCCCCTGCCCGTCCGGCGCTGTAGTTCTCCAAGCCCATGTGGATCTTGCCGTCGAGGAAGGTGCCGGCGGTCAGCACGACCGTACGTCCGCGGAACGTGATGCCCGACTGCGTGATCGCGCCGGTCACCCGGTCGGCGCCGTCCACCGACTCGACCACCAGGTCGTCGACGGCCTGCTGGAACAACCACAGGTTGGGCTGGTTCTCGAGACGATGGCGGATGGCCGCCTTGTAGAGAATGCGATCGGCCTGCGCGCGCGTTGCACGCACGGCCGGCCCCTTGGAGCCGTTGAGGATCCGGAACTGGATGCCCGATTCGTCAGTCGCCGCCGCCATCGCGCCACCCAGCGCATCGACCTCCTTCACCAGGTGGCCCTTGCCGATGCCGCCGATCGACGGGTTGCAGCTCATCTGCCCGAGGGTCTCGATGTTGTGCGTCAACAGCAGCGTCGCGCTGCCCATGCGGGCGGCCGCGAGCGCGGCTTCGGTGCCGGCATGGCCGCCGCCGACCACGATGACGTCGAATTCCTGGGGATAGATCACCGGCAACTCACTGCGCATGAACCGAGCCATCGCGGCCGGATCGAGAGGGAAGCCCACGCTGCGACGCACGGCGGTATCCAGTGGACACGCCGCACGGAGGCGGGTTGGGGAAGGCCGATTTTAGGCGGCCTCGCCTTCGAGCGCCACCAGCGAGGACAATCGTGCCATGCCGGCTGCACTCCCCCTCTCCGAAGCCACAAGAGCGAACCTGGAAGCCACCTGTCGCCCCGGCTGTGGCGCCTGCTGCATCGCCCCGTCGATCACCAGCCCGATCCCCGGCATGCCCCAAGGCAAACCTGCCGGCGTCCCGTGTGTGCAGCTCGACGTCGACATGCGCTGCCGCATCTTCGGCCGCTCCGAACGACCCGCGTTCTGCGGCGGCCTGCAGCCATCCCGCGAGATGTGCGGCGACAAAACGAGCCACGCCATGCATTGGCTCACCCGCCTCGAACACGCCACGCGGCCGTCTTGAACGACAAAGGCCGCGGCGAGTGCAAGCACTCGCTACGCGGCTTTCGATGATCGACCCTCGACCTCAGAGAAAAAGAGCGGGGTGCCGACGGAGGCCGTCGGCACCCCAAGAGTCAATCAGCTTCAGTAAGCGCTTCCGTCGCGTTAGCGACTTTCCCGAAACTGGAGGGGCTGATTGTGGAGGGTCTTGGGATTCCAAACCCACAGGGGGTATGGATGAAAATTCAAGGTCGGCTCGTGGGGCGCCAATTGGGTGAGCTATGAGACCGTGGAGGTCGACGAAGCCTTCCAGCCGCCCCGCGGGCCTCCGGCGACTGCATCGCCATCGCCGCCTACGACGAGCGCCAAAGATGCATCCCTGAGTTCCGTCATCGGGCTGTAGGCGTCAGAACGCAAGTCATTTGCTGCTCGACTCCGACGCTCGAAGCCGAGCGCAGAAATCAAAGTGTTGACGATCTGATTCATTTGGCTGTTCCCGGTAGACGCGCTTCGTGCGCATGTAGGGATTGAACCAGCCGATGACCTGCTTGGACACTGTCAAGTCTTACAGGTGCGGTTAGCTACCGAAGCAGCCCCAGGCGAAGTGCCTTTAGTACTGCCTGGTGCTTGTTGACGCTCGACAACTTGCGCATGGAATTCTGTAGATGCAACACCGCGGTACGCTCTGAGATGCTCATGATTGCCCCGACCTCCCATGCCGTCTTACCCTCCATGGTCCAGCGGAGAGCCTCTAGTTCTCTGGGCGTCAGGTTTGGCGCGTCGACAGACTTGGGCAGCCGTGACGGGAAAATCCTGAATGCTGCATCTTGGGCATGAACTGCAAAGAGCTGCAAATCCGCCACGATTCTTGTCGTCGCTCGGACATCCTTCGATAGAGGCTGGTCGCGGTCTACGCCCATGAAGAAATGACGACCGCCTGGCAGGTGAAGCGCCATTGCGATCCCGGTTACGTACCCGTATTTCGCTTGGCATTCCCAGTAGTCTCCAGCGCCCTGCGAGACATACGTGTTCTGGTCCCACACGATCGGGATGGCAGCTTTTTTGCAGTGCTGCATGACCGGGTCGCGTTGAGCCCCCTGGAGATCCTGGTACACAGCCGCGTATTCTGCCGGGGTGTTGTCAACGGTCTGGAACTCCGAGTGCCAAGGTGAATGATCAGTAATGACCAACGCATTCACGAACTTGAAATCCAAGCCTTCGGCGAAGCGCACCAACTGGGCGGAAAACTCCGCAAGCGTCTTCGCTTCCATGACGGCCAGGTAGCCGCCCTCCAACATTCGCCCCGACATCACCCGCTCCTACTTCTAGGGTCGTTTACGACAGTACCAAGGACCCTTGGGACTCATCGGAGACGAACTGGCGCCCAGCGAGTGCTGGTATCCATTCGTGCGTCCGGGCAATGGGTCGACCCCTGACAGGATTGACAGCTAGTCCGATCAACGCGGTTTGTCCAGACTTCGGCTCATGCTGACACCAAACCCTACCACGTTCAATGCGTCGATAGCGTCACGGCCTTGGGCGCTCTACTCTTGGCCTCCCGTATTCTGGCAGGCTAATTTGAAGCGGCGACCTCGCTTTGTTCACCTCTCCACGCGCGTTACAAGTTCTGGAGCCGGAGCAGAGCCGTGTTCCGGCAGCACGATTTGGGGTCTATCCAAGGGGGCCGAAGCCGGCCTAGCCTGGGAATGGATCGAAGTCGCGGACGGGGTGGTCGCCATGGTCGACCCAATGTCGGTGATTACCAATTTGCAGTTGGTTACAGCCGATGGCCATTTCTTGCCTGAGACAACTGCTGCCTTGCACTTCAATCAGTTCGTTCGAAGACTGCCATGGCAGGAAGAAGTTCAGAGGCTCTTGAGAACAGCGTAACTATGGGCGCAGAGTTGCCACCCTACGGACATTCGATGAGACGCAGCTGGATGGCACGCAATACAGCCTCGTATTTCCGAGAGCAGTCGAGTTTCTTCATCGCACGGTCTAGTAGCAACGTAGCGTGCCGCTCGGAAATGGACATCTCGCGCGCAACCTCCCACGAAGTCATACCGTCCATCGTCCACCTTAAAGCTTCGAGCTCGCCTTTCGTCAATGACAAACTATTGTTGGGATCGGGTTTGGATGGCATGCATAGATCAAACGCTGCAGCCTGTGCGTGGGTTGCGAAGATAAGTAGATCTTCGAAAATCTGTTTGTAGCTATGCACTGTGTCGCAGCGATCGTGTTGCCAATCTGCGCCGAACATGTAGTGTCTGCCTCGACCGAGGTGCATCGCGAAAGCAAAGCCACTCCTGAGTCCGAATTGAGACTGTCGCTCCCAGAGCTCTTTCTGGTCGGGGGTCGTGTATGTTTCGCGATCCCACACGATGGGGGTCACTGATCGCTTGCAATGCTGACTGACCGGGTCGATCCGGCTGGCTTCTAAGTTTTCGAATTCATCCAGGTAGTCGGCGGGCACGTTGGTGACCGTCTGAAACTCGGTAAATGTAGGTGAGTGATCCGTCACCACCAGTACCGCCACTGAGCAGAAACCGAGATCTTGAGCGAATCGCTCGATCTGCTTGGAGAAATCGCGCACGCTGCCCGCGTGCAGAACATCAAGACATTTCTGATTGAATCGCGAATTCAACATGACGTCATCAATCCTAGATTGATCGGGGACTCTGCCACTGTAGACAGGCAACATACATCGCGATGACGTTACCGCCTGCATTCAGCAGGACGAGACACAGAAAGGCGACATCCGCTCTCGAAGGTAACAGGTGTCGGTCGACCTAGCATCACCTGGTCGCGGTATGGACGCCATCTAACGCCTCCCTGCAGCCGCGACCCCAGCCCTACTGCGCCGCCCGCTTCGTCAACTGCCGACTCACGAACATCAGCGCCGCCACGGTCAGGACGACGCAGACGACCAGGCTTGGCGCGACGTCCATCGCGCTGATCGGGGCGTTCTTCAGGACGCGGTTCATCAGTGTCGACTGTGCCAGCGCGGGAACCCACAGGTTCCAGCCGGACTCGCCTTCCTGGTTGAACAGGCTGATCATCGGCGTCATGCTGACGGCCAGCGTCAGGACGACGGTGTTGGCCTGGGCTTCCTTGAAGGTCTTGCAGCGGATGGCGATGGCCATGATCAGTGCGGAGAGGGCAGCGGCCAATGGGGCGAGGAGGCCGATGAACCACGCAGCTTCCACCCAGCCGAAGCGGAACAGCGCGGCGAGCTGTTCGCTGCGCAGCAGCCTCTGCGCGGGCAGGAAGCTCATGCAGGACAGCACGGCGATGAGCAGGCCCAGTGCGAAGACCGCGCCCCACTTTCCTATGACCAGCGCGGTGCGCGTGGCCGGCGTGGCGAGCAGCGGCTCGAGCGAGCCGCGTTCGCGTTCGCCGGCGGTGGTGTCGAGCGCGGCGTTGAGCGCGCCGTACAGCACGGCCATCATCACGAACATGGGCACCATGGCGGTGAGCTGGGCGGCGCGCGAGGCGTTGTCGGCGATGTCGTGCTCGTCGACGCTGGACACGTTCATCACGCCCGGTGCCACGCCGCGGGCGACGAGGCGCAGCGCGGCCTGCTCGTTGCCGAAGCCTTGCAGCAAACGCTCGATGGCGCCGACGCCCGCCTGGGCGCGGCCGTTGGCGCTGCTGTAGACGAGCTGGATGCGCGGCGGCTGGCCGTGGGCGAGGTCGTCCTCGAAGGTGTCGGGGACGATGACCACCGGATCGCCCAGCTTGCTGTCCTTGAGCTGGCCCTCCCAGTCGTGGGGCGCCGCCTTGATGACGTAGGTCTGGCGCTCGAGGTAGTTGCGCAGCGTGGGCGCGGCGTCCAGGCCGATGGCGACGATCTCGCGGGCCTCGGCGCGCTTCTCGTACTTGCCGACCAGCGACGACAGCAGCACCAGCATGAGCGGCCCCATGGCGATCGACGTGAAGAACACCACCATCAACGTGCGGCGGTCGCGCAGTGCGTCCTTCAGCTCCTTGACGAAGACCGTCCAGCTTGCGATTGCGTTGCTCATTGCGGCTGGCCTTCCGTGCCGAACGCGAGGCGGACGAAGGCGTCCTCGAAGTCGTCGCAGCCGGCCTGCTCGCACAGGCTGGCCACGGTGCCATCGGCGACGTGGCGGCCATGGGCCACCAGCACCACGCGATCGCAAAGGCGTTGCACCTCCTGCATGATGTGGGTGGAGAACACGATGCACTTCCCCGTTTCGTCGCGCAGCACGCGCAAGGCCTCGCGCAGCGCGCGCGTGGCCACCACGTCGAGGCCGTTGGTGGGTTCGTCGAGCACGATGTTGGCGGGGTCGTGCACGAGCGCGCGCGCCAGGGCCGTCTTCATGCGCTCACCCTGGCTGAATCCGTCGGTGCGTCGATCGAGCAGCGGCTCCATCTCCAGCAGCCGCGCCAGGTGCTCGCAGCGGGCCTGCGCCAGGTCGTCGGCCACGCCGTGCAGGCGGCCGTGATAGACGATGTTCTCGCGTGCCGTGAGTCGCGGGTACAGGCCGCGGGCGTCGGACAGCACGCCCAGGCGCGCACGCACGCCCTGTGGGTCGACGCGCATGTCGAGGCCGTCCACACGGATGGTGCCGCTGTCCGGCGTGACCAGTCCCACGAGCATGCGCAGGCTCGTCGTCTTGCCGGCGCCGTTGGGGCCCAGCAGGCCGGTGATGGCGCCGTCCTGCGCATGCAGCGTCATGCCGTCGACGGCCACCACCGTGCGGGCCTTGCGGCCGCGGCCGCTCGTGAACTGCTTGCGCAGGTCGTCCATCGCGATCATCGCGCATCCTTCGGAGCGGAGGCCGCGGCGTCGGGCGAGCGCGGCGACGGGTCATCGAATCGATTCGGGTCGTTGGTGGCGGGCACCGCGCGCGCCGGCAACAGCGGCTGGAACGCGAGCGGGCGCGGCACCTTGGCGGCGCAGCTCATGTCGACGGCCTGGGCCCCGGCGTCGGTGGCGGCGTCGACGAAACGGAACACGGCGTCGCGCATGCACGCGATGGCGGTGACGTTGTGGCCGTTGTTGGCGACGACCACCGAGCGCGCGTCGGGCCCGAGGGCCTTGGCCACGCGCTCGGCGTGGCGCGGCGGCGTGACCGGATCGAGGCCGCCGGACAGCAGCAGCACCGGCGAGGCGCTCTTGGGGATCGTGTAGAACGCGGGCGGCACGTCGCCGCGCGGCCAATGCGCGCACACCGCGCGATAGAGGCCTTGTGCGCCGGCGTCGCTCTCCGGGCCGGCGGACGGCGGCAGGCGCGGCACGTCCTCGGCGCAGATGACCGAGAAGTGCTGGCCTTCCGACATGTCGGTGGGCAGGCCGCCCACCGACGTGGACAGCGCCAGCAGCGGGCCGAAGCGGCCGTCGGCGGCCTCGTCGATGGCGTGCGGCAGCATCGCCCCGAGCGCCGGCGTGTACAGCGGCGAGTGCACCAGCCCGCGCACCGCCTCGGTCGTCATCGTGGCGTGCAGCGGCTTGCCGGTGATGGGGTCGGCCACGTCGATGGCACGCGGCAGCGACGCCAGCAGGGCCTGCCAGCGCTGCGCCAGCGCCGGATGCGCCACGGCGCAGGCCTTCTCGGCGGCACAGTCGCGGAACAGCGCCTGCAACGCCGACTGGGCGTCGACGTCGTCGCTCAGGGGCAGCGCCATGTCGGGCGGCGCCACGCCGTCGATGACGGTGCGGCGTACGTGTTGCGGATACGCCCGCAGGTATTCGAGCGCGGCACGCGTGCCGTAGCTGATGCCCACGAGGTCGATCTTGTCGGCGCCGAGCGCCGCGCGCACGGCGTCGGCATCGGCCATGGCGATGGGGGTGCTGTAGAACCGCAGGTCGCCCCATGGCAGCTTCTGCAGGTTGGCGCGACAGGCGTCGAGCGCGGCCACCGCGCGCGAGCGGTCGAGTGCGCGCGCGAGGGCTTCCTCCGGATCGGGCACGTCGCATTGCAGCGGCGCGCTGTGGCCGGTGCCGCGCTGGTCGACCAGCACCAGGTCGCGGCGGGCGGCCAGGCGCGACACCAGGTGCTCGAACGTGCCCGCCAGGCCGATGGCGCTCTGCCCCGGGCCGCCGGCGAACAGGAACACGGGGTCGGGCAGCTTCTGGCGCGCCAGCGCGGGAATGACCGCCACGTGCAGGTCGATCTGCGTGCCTTGCGGCTTCGCGGGGTCGAGTGGGCGCTTGAGGACGCCGCACTGCGCGTCGTGCTCCAGCCCGGCGAGGCGGCACGTGTGCAGGGCCAGCGGCGTGACGCTGCCCGCGGCGACGTCCGAGGCGGCGAAGGCGAAGGCCGGGATGGCGGCCGTGCCGAGAGTCAGTGCGACGGCGCGCGCGAAGCGCGCTGCAGCGCCGCTCATGCGCGCGCCGGCCAGGCAGCGGTGCTCTTCTTGAGGGTGGTCGGGTCCATGCGCATCAGGTCGGTGGCGCCGCCGATGAACTGGCCGCTGACGAAGATCATCGGGAAGGTGGTCCAACCCGTCCACAGCTTGAGCGGGAGGCGCTTCCGCCACTGGCTCACGTAGCTGCCGTACTCGATGTACTTGTAGGGGATGCCGGCGGCGTCCAGCCATTTGCGCGCCTTGCCCGGAAACGGATTCCAGCGCATGCCCACCACCACGATGGCGTTGGCGGCGACGGCGGCCTCCACTTCGGCGATGACGTCCTTGCCTTCGTCCGACAGGCGGCCGCGGATGGCGGGATGGACGCGGGATTCGTCGAGGATGGGTCTGGTCACGTTGGCGGTCCGGCGAAGGTGCGAGGCGGCCAGCGTAACAGGTTCGCCCAAGCGCGCCGACGCGGTTTTGGGCATCATGAGCGACTCCCTCTCGCACCGAAAGTCCGTCATGAAGCTCTACTACAGCCCCGGCGCCTGCTCGCTGTCCCCGCACATCGCGCTGTGCGAGGCAGGCATCCGATTCGAACTCGTCAAGGCCGCGCTGCAGACGCACACGCTGGCCGACGGCAGCGACTACTACCAGGTCACCGCCAAGGGCCAGGTGCCGCTGCTGGAGCTCGACGACGGCACGCGCCTGAGCGAGGGCCCCGTGATCCTGCAATACATCGCCGACCATGCGCCGGGCTGCGGCCTGGCGCCGGACTCGGGCACGCTGGCGCGCTATCGCGTGCAGGAGTGGCTCAACTTCATCACCAGCGAGCTCCACAAGGGCTTCTCGCCGCTGTTCAACCCGAAGATGCCGCAGGAGGCCAAGGAGATCTTCGCGGCGCGCCTGAAGGACAAGTTCGGCTACGTCGACCGCCAGCTCGAAGGCAACGACTACCTCATGGGCGCGCAGTTCAGCATCGCCGACTGCTACCTGTTCACGATCTCGAACTGGGCCGCCGGCCTGGGGCTCGATCTGTCGGGGTTCGGGAACGTGGAAGCGTATCGCGAGCGCATGCTGGCGCGTCCCGCGGTGCAGGCCGCGATGAGGGCCGAAGGCCTTCTCAAGTAACGCTCAACCCACGGCCTTCGGCGTGACCTTGCCCGCGGCCTCCTTGGCCAGCACGCGGGCGCGTTCCACGTCGGCGTCGTGCGCCAGCGCCACGCCCATGCGGCGCTTGACGAAGCTCTCGGGCTTGCCGAACAGGCGCACCTCGGTCTGCGGCACGCGCATCGCGTCGGCCAGGCCGTCGAACTGCAGCGCCTTGGCGTCCACGCCGCCGTAGATGACGGCGCTGGCGCCCGGGCTTTTCAGCGACACGTCCACCGGCAGGCCCAGGATGGCGCGCGCGTGCAGCTCGAACTCGTTCTGCCACTGCGTGATCATCGTCACCATGCCGGTGTCGTGCGGGCGCGGGCTCACCTCGCTGAACCACACGTCGGCGCCCTTGACGAACAGCTCGACGCCGAACAGGCCCTGCCCGCCCAGGTCGTCGGTGACGGCCTTGGCGATGCGCTCGGCGCTGGCCAGCGCGGCCGGATCCATGCGCATCGGCTGCCAGCTCTCCACGTAGTCGCCCTTGACCTGCACGTGGCCGATCGGCGCGCAGAAGCTGGTCTGCACCGCGCCGTTGGCGCCCAGCGAACGCACGGTGAGCAGCGTGATCTCGTAGTCGAAGTCGATGAAGCCTTCGACGATGATGCGGCCATGGCTCACGCGGCCGCCGGCCATGGCGTCGTCCCACGCGGCCTTCACGTCGTCCGGTCCGTCGAGCTTGCTCTGGCCCTTGCCCGAGCTGCTCATCACCGGCTTGACGATGCAGGGATAGCCGATCCTGTCGTCGATGGCGGCCTGCAGCTCCTGCAGCGAGTCGCAGAACACGTACGGGCTGGTGGGCAGGCCCAGTGTCTCGGCGGCCAGGCGGCGGATGCCTTCGCGGTCCATCGTCAGGCGCGCGGCGCGTGCGGTGGGAACCACGCGCACCACGCCTTCGTCCTCCAGCTTCTGCAGTTCGGCGGTGGCCAGCGCCTCGATCTCCGGCACCACCAGGTCGGGCTTCTCGCGCTCGATCAGCGCGCGCAGCGCCACCGGGTCGCTCATCGTGATGGTGTGCGCGTGGTGCGCCACCTGCTGGCCCGGCGCGTTCTCGTAGCGGTCGACGGCGATGGTCTCGACGCCCAGGCGCTGCAGCGCGATCAGCACTTCCTTGCCGAGCTCGCCGCTGCCCAGCAGCATCACGCGGGTGGCGGCCGGGCTGAGCGGCGTGCCGAGGGGCTTGTTGTAGAGGGTCATGACGATGGAAACGAGTGGGTGAAAGTGATCAGGCCTTGGCGGCGGCAGCGGCGGGCTTGAAGACGCCGTCGCAGGTGGCGCGTTGCGGGTCGCCCGCGGGCAGCCTGGCGCAGACGCCCTGCAGCTGCGTGGCGACGTGGTCGACGACGGCCTGGTGCTTGCCGTCGGCGTTCCACTTCTGGAGCTTCTTGCCCACGCGCTGCAGCGAACGGCCGCTGCGCTGGTCGAACGCGTTGGGCTGGGCGGCGGCCTCGGCGAACACCGTCTGAGCGGTGGACTCGATGCGCTTCGAATCGTTGGGCGCCAGGTCGACCAGCACGCTCAGGTAGGCGGAGCCCCACTGCAGGCGCGTGGCGGGGCCCTCGCTCTTGTCGAAAGCCTTCTGGTACCACTGCAGCGCCTCGGCGGTGCGGCCCTGCTTGCGCGCGTTGGAGCCGAGTTCGCTCATCAGGTAGTACGGTGCGGGGCTCTTGGCAAGGCTGCCCTTGAGCAGCGTCGCCGATTCGTTCCACAGGCCGGCCTGCTCCAGCAGCTGCGCGGCGGTGGGAATGACAGCCTGGCGTTCGTAGACGTTGGCCGTCTCGCGATCGGTGGCAGCCGCGGTGTCGCGCACTTCCTTCACGAGCGCCGGCGCCAGCTTCGGATGAAGCGTGTCCTTGGGCTGGTCGAGGCGAGCGAGGTCGACGCGGGCGTACAGCGCGCCCAGGCGATCGGCGCGCGACAGCGTGGTGTCGGCCTGCAGGCGCACCAGTGCGGCGTCGAACGATGCGACGAGGCCGGCGCGGTCGGCGCCCGGCTCGGGCGCGAGCGCGCTGACGATGTCGGACGCGCCGTTGGTGAGCACGTCCATGTAGGCGCGGCTCGCCGCCGGGTCGGCCAGCACCTGGGCGACACGGGCACGCGTGGCGGCGTCGGGCGCCGGCGCATTGGCCTCGTCGCCGTCGCCGATCGACTTCAGCATCAGGCGCGTGCCGGCCGCCGACTCGCTGGCCGGGCAGGCCGCCGCCAGCTTGCGCAGCAGCGGACCGCGCTCGGCGGCGGGCACGGCCTGCGCGCCCTCGTCGGTGTCCCACGAATAGAACGCCAGCAGGCGCCACTCGCCGCCCGTCAACGGCTTGCCGGCGCGGGCATCGGCCAGCACCTGGGCGATCGGACGCCCGCTGGCCATGCCCAGCTGCAGCAGCTGCATCACCTGCGCCGCGTCCACCTCGCCGGGCAGGCGCGTGAGCTCCTTGCGGTCGGGGCTGAACAGGATCAGCGTGGGATAGCCCGATACCTTGAACTTCGTGCCCAGCTTCTGCGCGCCCCGCGTGTCGCCGTCGAGGTGCACTGCCACGAGGCTCTTCGACTGCTCGGCGAAGTCCTGGCGGTTGAACAGCGTGGCCTTGAGCTGGTTGCACGGCGGGCACCACACCGCGCCCCAGTACAGCAGCACGGGCTTGTTCTGCGCCTTGGCCGTGGCGAAGGCCTTGTCGATGTCGGCGTCGCTGGCGGCGTCCTGCCAGGCCACGCTGGTGGCCTGCGGCGCCTCGATGGCCTGGGCCGCGGTACCGAAGCCGGCCAGCGTCGCGGCCAGCGCGAGGGCCAGGGCGGACAGCTTCAGGGATCGTGCGGGCGAATGCGGCAGTCGGCTCATCGGGACGGGTCTCCGGGAATAGGGATGTGCGGCACGCGGCCGGCCTCGCATGCCGGTAGGCGGCGGGCTGGCGCGCGACTCGGGGCGCGAACCGGTATTGTCTTCGACTGCGGGCGCGCGTGTGCGCGCTCACGGGTGGGTCGGCGGGTGGGTGGGGTCGGCCTGCGGGTTGGCGGGCGGGCGGGCGTCCCGCGCGGGCGACTCAGTCGGCGGCGTCCGCGTCCGCGTCGCCCAGCGCCTGCTGCGCCGACTCCTCCGACGGCTCCGGCGTGGCGCGCGCCAGCGCCATCCAGGTGGCGAACGGCAGGCGCAGCGCGCGTCGCGGGGCCGGGCGAAGAACGTCCAGCACGCCGTCGTGCTCCACCATCACGCCGTAGTCGTCGGGCACGTCGTCCGCGTCGCCCACGCCTTCGGCCAGCACGTACCAGCATTCGCGCGCCATCTGCCGGTAGGCCTCGCCCTTGGCCGGCCTGCGCAAGTCGCCCAGCAGGTCGGCGCGCCGCACCTTGATCTCGTGGACGACCGGCTCGAGGTAGTCCTCGACGCTGGTGCTGCGCACCGAGAAGAGATCGGGCCGGGCCACCGTCCAGCGGCCGGTGCCCAGCGCGTCGTCGCCGGTGCGCACGCGCAGCGACAGCCCGCGCCACGCGATGCGCCCGGCGCGCTGCATGGCTACGGCCACTCGGCCGATCAGCGCCTCGTGGGCGTCGCGCGCGGCGCGGTTGCGCGCGAGCGTGGCGGCCAGCACCGCGATGCCGGCGTCGGTGACGCGCAGCGTCTCGCGGCCGTGGCCGTCGCGCAGCCGCTCCACCCAGCCGGCGGCCAGCAGCTCCACCTCGACCAGGTCCTGGCTGGGCCAGCCGGCCGAGCGCCAGATGGCGCGCAGTCGGCGGCGGTGCAGTTCGGTCAGCGGCGAGGAGGTCATGTCAGGCACACGAAAGTATCCGATGACTACCCGCTCATGGCGTGAGCTTCCAGGAATCGCCGTCTGGGTTCAAACCACCAGGAGACGGCCACCGCTTCGCATTCCCCGAGCCCATCTCCCCTTGAAGAGGCGGGTTCGTCCCTGGCGACCTCCGGCGCGCAGGCGTACATTCGTCGGCAGGCGGCACCGAGTGCGCCGCCGGCCTTCAGAGCCGCGCGCCCTGCCGACGCGGCCACGCCAAGGAGTCCTGCATGTGTGAAATCTTCATCAGCGCCGATCCCGCCAGCTACGAGAGCCGCACGCGCTCCGTCCGCCTGCACGGCGTGGTCACCAGCATCCGGCTGGAACATCTCTACTGGGAGGTGCTGGAGGAGATCGCCCGGCGCGACGGCATGGCGGTGGTCCACCTCATCGAGAAGCTGTACGACGAGCTGGTGCTGGCGCGCGGCGGCGTGGGCAACTTCACGTCGTTCCTGCGCGTGACCGCGCTGCGCTACGAAGGCCTGGTGGCCCAGGGCCGAATTCCGGCCGACGTGAACATCCCCATCCGATCGCTCGACGCGAAGACCGTGCTGCACGAGCTGCCCAAGGGCTGGAGCGCCCCGTCGGCCACGCCGTCCAATGGCGAGGCCGCGCCGGCCGCGCGGGCGTTGCAGCGCGCGCTCACGCGGCTGCCGCACTGACGCCGCAAGCGCGTCCAGCTGCGTCCAGCCGCGTTCAGTCCACGCGGAATCGGCCCGGCGACGCGTTGACGGCCGCCGCCGAGGCGTCCACCGCCTCGGCGCAGACGCTCATCGTCCGCGCCAGCATGTCGATGAACGCACGCGTCTTCGCGGGCATCAGCCGGCGTCCTGGAAACACGGCCCAGCAATCGGCGTCGGGCAGGCTCCAGTCGGGCAGGATGCGCTGCAGCTCGCCGCGCACCAGGTAGGGCTCGGCGAAGAAATCGGCCACGGCCACCACGCCGGCGCCGCGGCGCGCCAGCCGGATCAGCACGTCGGGCGAATTGGCGCGCACGTGCTGCGCCGGCACCACCTGCTCGGTCGCCGGGGCCGTGCCCGCACGACCCGCCTGGCTCGCATCCGCGGCGCCCGCCGGGTCGCGCCGCGACAGCATCCAGGGCCACGCCTCTCCGGCGCGGGACAGCAGCATCAGCGCCGGCATCGTGCGCAGCGCCGCGGGCTCCAGCGGCTCGCCGTGCTCGCGCAGCAGCGATGGCGCCGCGTACAGGCCGGTGCTGAACACGGCCAGCCGGCGCGCGGCCAGTTGCGCGTCGTCCTGCAGCGCGCCCATGCGGATCGCCAGGTCGAAGTTCTCGCCGATCAGGTCGACGCGGCGTGGCGAGAGATCGAGCTCCAGCGCCACCGCGGGGAAGTCGCGCACGAAGTCGGCCAGCGGCTGTTCCAGCGCGTTGCTGGCGAAATCGCCGGGCATCGACACGCGCAGCCGCCCGCTGGGCCGCGCCTGGCGCGACAACGCGAACGCGAGCGCCGCGTCCACCTCCTCCGACAGGGCGCGCGCGTGGTCGAGCACGCCCTGGCCGAATTCGGTGATGACCAGCTTGCGGGTGGTGCGCTGCAGCAGCCGTTCGCCCAGCCGCTTCTCCAGCGCGGCGATGCGCCGCGACACCGTCGATTTCGGCAGCTGCACGCGTTCGGCCGCCCGGCTGAAGCTGCCGGACTCGGCCACGCGCGCAAACAGGAGCAGGTCGTCGGCGTCGAGGCTCATATGAAGACATCCGGTTCGCGGAGCTTGTCGTCTGGTGCCATGTTGCGCTCCAGCGTATCAGGGAATCCCGATGGGGAACCGGAGGTTGGCCGGCGGGTTCCGGCACCGTCATGTGCCGAGGCCGGGTGCGCCTGTCCGGTTTGCCCGGGCAATTGCGTACGGTGAATCAAGGACGCCCGAACCGGAGACGTCCGTCGATTCATCCGAGGAGAAACGGACATGCGCAAATTCATCCTGACGATGCTGGGCATCGTGGTCGTGCTCGCCTTCACGCTCTACGCGGTTATCGGTGAGACCGGGCCCATTGGCTGGATCAACGCCGCCCAGGCGCGAAGCGACGGCACCTATTCGCGCTCGATCAGCGCCTTCGTCCTGGTGATCGGGTTGTGCCTGGTCATCATGGGCGTCATCTACGTCATCGAGTTCGTCCAGAAGATCCGGCGTGCCATCGGCGGCCCGGTCGCGCCGCAGCCCGTAGCCGTCGCCGCACCGATCGCCACCGCCACCGCCGTCGTCGCGCCGCACAAAGTCCCGATGGCCGCCCCCACCGGCTGGCGCCTGGGCCTGATCGTGTGGGCTACCTTCATGACGCTGTTCTGGGCTTGTCTCCTGGGTTGGTACGGCTGGGACTGGCACCTGCGCCGCGTCGACGTCGTCAGCGCCTACGCGCCGCTGCAGCTCAGCCGCGACGTGGAGCCGGTGCGGCCGGAGAACGGCAGCCACCTGGCGCTGGAAGGCGGCGTGCCCCTGTGGGATCGCGCCTTGTCGCGGCAGTCCACCAACCCCAGCGGTAGCAGCCGGACGGAGGCGATCTACGTGCCGGTGGCCACCGCCGATTGGCGCCAGGGCGATCCGGTGCACTTCGTGGCGCAGTTCGGCGAAGTGCAGCAGCTCTACGACCTGCAGCGGGCCGCGGGCGACACGGCCGGCCCCGTGCTGATCCGCGTCGACGGCGTGGTTCCGAGCGTGGTGCGACCCGTCTTCGAGCAGCATGGCGTGCCGGTGGCAGAGAACGCGGTCATGGTGACGGCGATCGTCTCCCGGGCGGGCCGTCCGACGCAAGCCGACCCGCCCTTCGACTGGCTGCACGTCAACATCCTGGGCGGCATCGTCACCTTCCTGTTCACGGTGCTGCCCCTGGCCGCGGGCCTGGGGGTGAAGCGGCAGGCGTGGATGAGGCGCCGTCGCGAGGCGCGCGCGGCGGGCAAGACGGCTTGAGGCGCCCGGTCAGGCCGGGGCGACTCGCGCGCGCGCCCGGGGAGGCGGCCGCATCGGAGATGCGTGGCCCCATTGTCTCGCCAGCAGAACAATGATGTGCAATCCGATGGCTTCCGTCGCGCCCGTGTCGTCAATACAGTCCTGTCAAACGGAAACCTCCGTTCGACTGATCGACCCCGGCACCCCAAGGAGCCCCCCATGAACATCCTGCAGATCAATTCCAGCGCACGCGCCTGGTCCAACGGCCAAGGTTCGCAATCCACCCGCCTCGCCAACGAGCTCGTCGAACGCCTGCGCGCCGCCCATCCCGCCGCCTCGCTGACGCTGCGCGACCTGACCGCCGCGCCGCATCCGGCGCTGGACGAAGCCACGCTCGGCGCCCTGTTCACGCCGGCGGACGCCCGCTCGGCCGAGCAGCACGCCCGCATGGCGCTCGACCAGGCCCTCATCGACGAGGTGAAGGCCGCCGACGTCATCGTCATCGGCGTGCCGATGGTCAACTTCGGCATCACCAGCCAGCTGAAGAACTGGATCGACGCGATCATGAAGGCCGGCTTCACGTTCAAGTACACCGCCAGCGGCCCGGTAGGCTTGGTCGAGGGCAAGAAGGTGTATGCGGTGCTCACGCGCGGCGGCATCTACCGCGACCAGCCGCACGACACCATGGTGCCGTACGTGAAGCAGGCGCTGGGCTTCCTGGGCATGAGCGACATCGAGTTCATCTACGCCGAAGGCCTGGCCATGGGCCCGGACGCGGAAGCCAAGGCGCTGGCCACGGCCCGCGCCGAGATCGCCGCCATCGCGTAACCACCTCGCGGCCCTGCCTTCGCGGGGCCGCCACCAAGGACACCGACATGACCCCGACCCTGACCGACATCGCCACCACCGTGACCCCGGATGCCGCCGTGCGCAAGCCGCGCCCGGTGGAGCGCCTGGTCACGGGCCAGGCCACCAGCGACGGCGACGGCGTGAAGCTGACGCGCGTGCTCACGCCGCCGCTGCAACGCCGGCTCGACCCGTTCCTGATGCTCGACGCGTTCGGCTCGGACGACGCCGGCGACTACATCGGCGGCTTTCCCGACCACCCGCACCGCGGCTTCGAGACTGTCACCTACATGATTGCCGGCCGCATGCGCCACCGCGATTCGGCGGGCAACCAGGGGCTGCTTGAAAACGGCGGCGTGCAGTGGATGACGGCCGGCAGCGGCCTGATCCACAGCGAGCTGCCCGAGCAGGAGGAAGGCCGCATGGAGGGCTTCCAGCTGTGGCTCAACCTTCCGGCCGTCGACAAGATGACCGCGCCCGGCTATCGCGACATTCCCACCGGCGAGATTCCCGAGCTGCGCCTGCCCGGCGTCACCGCGCGCGTGATCGCGGGCGAGAGCCACGGCGTGGTCGGCGCGATGCGGAAGGCCCACACGGAGCCGCTGGTTCTCGACCTGCATCTCGAGCCCGGCGCGACGTTCGAGCAGGCGCTGCCGGCCGGCCACAACGCATTCGTCTACGTCTATCGGGGCGAGCTGGATATCGATGGCGGCGCCGCGCCCACGCGCGTCCCGCGCGAGCGCATGGCCGTGCTGGCCAACGCGGCCGATCGCGACGGCGTGCGAGTGCAGGCGGGGGCCAACGGCGCGCGCGCGCTGGTCATCGCCGGCAAGCCGCTGAACGAGCCGATCGCGCAGTATGGGCCGTTCGTGATGAACCGGCAGGCCGAGATCTTCCAGGCGGTGGAGGACTTCCGTGCCGGCAAGTTCGGCGTGCCGCCCGGGCGCTGAGCGCCTGGATCGCACCAACAAAAATGGCGCCCCGCGGGGCGCCATTTTCATGGGAGCGCGAACGCTCAGGACGTGCCGGAGGACGCCAGGATGAAGTTGAGCACGCCGGTCGACGTGGTGGCATCCGGGACGCTGACGACGATGTCCGTGAAGATGTTGCCCACCGGGAACACCTGCGACTTGGACGCCAGGGTGGTGGGACCGTCGCTGACTTCCAGCAGCGATGCGGTGCCCTGGGGCACGCCCGTCACCTCGGTATACGTCGACGCCGTGGCGTAGTCGATGTTCGAGGCCACGCTGATCGAGTTGACCGCCATCGACAACTGCAGGCCCGGGTTGTTCGAGGCGAGGTTGATCAGGCGGAACTTGACGCCGGACGACGTCACCGGAGCGGTGTTGTTGTCGGCGATCAGTCGGGCGGTGGGCGTGCTGCCGTTCAGATAGACCAGCAGCGTGTAGTCGCCGCCAGCCGCCAGGACGCCCGGCTGGTTCGGCGTGACCGTGACCACGCCGGTGGTGGCGTTGGTGGTGGTGACGTCCATGATCACGGGAACGGCGGTTCCACCGACCAGGACGACCGGCGGCGTGCCGGTGTTGACGACGAAGTAGTTTGAATAGTGCGGCGTCGTGCTCGTCGCGAGGATGACGACCGAGGTGGCGGTCGTGCCGGTCGTGTTGGTCGTGGTGTTGGTGCCGGTGACCGAGGCTTGCTGGCCGGGAACCGCCGTCACGGCGCGCACGCGCGCGGTGAGGTTGTAGTACGGCACGGTCGCGCTGGCGGCAGCGCTGGTGCCCTGCGTCAGCAGGATCGCGTTGGCCAGGACGCCGCTGGCGCCCGGGGTCAGGATGATCGTGAGGACTTCGAGCGCCGTCAGCACGATGGCCGAAGGGGTCTGGAAGCGGACGTCGCTGATGCCCTTGGCGATGCTGTTGGCACCCACCACGGTGATGAAGTACGAACCGGCCAGGATGCCGGCGAACGCGCTCTGCGACACGCCGCCGACGCTCGAGGCGATCAGCGTGGAAACGGCCAGGTCTTGCGAGGCCGACAGGTAGACGTCGACGGCGCCGATGTCCACCGAGGTGTTCAGCACGTTGACGTTGGCCTTGCCGCTGTCCGGCGTGACCGTGCTCTCGGTGAGCAGGACGGACTTCAGCTCGTTGGGAAAGCCGTAGGCGATCAGCGAGTAGCGGTTGTCCTTGTTGATCGTGCGGACCTGCGACGCCGTGGCGGCCTGGCCGGCGACGGTCAGCGTGATGCCGACGGCACCCGCCTGCACGTTCTCGAACGGGCTGGCGAAGCCGTAGGCGACGTCCGCGGACGTGGCTTGGGTCGACTCGTCCATGAATCCCAGAGTGGGATAGCCGACGCTGGCGTTGACCAGGCGCACCGGGGCGCTGCCGCTACCACTGCCACCGCAACCAGCCAGGATCAAAGGCACGGCGCCGCCCGCTGCCAGGAACTCACGTTTGTTCATCGAGAAAACTCCACTTTCCAGGCGGACGCCTGTCATCTGAATCCAACATTATGGGGCATGGCGTGTTGCCGGTCTGTTGCCATCGGCCTGACCGCCCGCCATGCGTCGGGGCAATGCCCCCGCAGACACTGAGCTCGAATCGGTCGGAAAGTTCGCCCGCGCCCGACCCGAATCAGTGTGCGGCGTCGATTCTGGCAGCCCGGTGTAAAGCGCTTCGGCCCTACCATCCCGGATTCCCGCCAGCCCGCGCTCGCCCACAAGAAAACGATGTCCTCGCCCTACCCGAAGCTGCTCGCCCCCCTCGACCTCGGGTTCACCACCCTGCGCAATCGCTCCATCATGGGCAGCATGCACACCGGCCTGGAGGACGCGGCGCGCGACTTCCCGCGCATGGCGGCGTTCTACGCGGAAAGGGCGCGGCATGGGGTGGGGCTGATCGTCACCGGCGGGTTCGCGCCGAACTTCGAGGGCTGGGTCAAGCCGTTCGCCGGCACCTTGTGGACACGTTCGGGCGCGCGCCGCCACCGCCAGGTGACGGCCGCGGTGCATGCCGAGGGCGGCAAGATCGCGCTGCAGATCCTGCACACCGGCCGCTACGGCTACTCGCCGCTGTGCGTCGCCCCCACTCGCCTGCAGAGCCCGATCTCTCCGTTCACCCCGCGGGCGCTGAGCGAACGCGGCATCGAGCGCACCCTCCGCGCCTTCGTGCGCTGCGCGGTGCTGGCGCGCGAGGCCGGCTACGACGGCGTCGAGGTGATGGGCAGCGAGGGCTACCTGATCAACCAGTTCCTGGTGCGCCACACCAACCACCGCACCGACGCGTGGGGCGGCGCCTACGAGAACCGGATGCGACTGGCGGTGGAGATCGTGCGCCGGATCCGCGAAGCGGTGGGCCCCGACTTCATCCTGGTCTACCGCCTCTCGATGATCGACCTGATCCCCGAGGGCAGCAGCTGGGACGAGGTGGTGCAGCTCGCCAAGGCCGTGGCCGCCGCGGGCGCCACCCTCCTGAACACCGGCATCGGCTGGCACGAGGCGCGCATTCCCACCATCGTCACCAGCGTGCCGCGGGCGGCGTTCGGCTGGGTCACCGGCAAGATGCGGGCAGAGCTGCGCGCCGCGGGCATCACCATCCCGCTGGTCACCAGCAACCGCATCAACACGCCAGAGGTGGCCGAGGGCCTCCTCGCCCCGGGCATCGACCAGTTCGGGCAGGCCGACCTGGTGTCGCTGGCGCGTCCGTTCCTGGCCGACCCGGCCTTCATGGAGAAGGCGGCGCAGGGGCGGGCCGACGAGATCAACACCTGCATCGCCTGCAACCAGGCCTGCCTCGACCACACCTTCTCCAACGTGCAGGCCACCTGCCTGGTGAACCCGCGCGCCGGATTCGAGACCGATCTGAAGATCGCGCTGGCGGCCACGCCGCGCCGCTTCGCGGTGGTGGGGGCGGGCCCGGCCGGCCTGGCCGCGGCCACCACGCTGGCCGAGCGCGGGCTCTCGGTCGTGTTGTTCGACGGCGCCGCGCGCATCGGCGGCCAGTTCAACATGGCCAGGCGCGTGCCGGGCAAGGAGGAGTTCTCCGAGACCCTGCGCTATTTCGGCCGTCGCATCGAGACCTTGCCCACGCTGGATTTGCGCCTGAATACGCGGGTGGACGCCGCGGCGCTGGCCGCCGGCGGCTTCGACGAAGTGATCCTGGCCACCGGCGTGGCGCCGCGCGATCCGCACATCCCGGGCCAGGACAACGCCAAGGTGCTCAGCTACATCGACGTGCTGCTGCACGGCAAGCCGGTGGGCCAGCGCGTGGCCATCGTGGGCGCGGGCGGCATCGGCTTCGACGTGGCC
>JBBQYL010000006.1:0-49893 GCA_038208735.1 Burkholderiales bacterium | reverse complement strand
GTCCACCACGAGCTGATGCCGTCGAGGTAGCGCCTGCCCTCCACGTCGACCAGCCACGGGCCCTCTGCCGACGCGATGGCGATCAACGGCGTGCTGTCCAGCTGCGGGCCGTCGGGCGAGCCGTGCGCCTTCATCTGAGTGCAGGGATGCCAGACGGCCTTCAGGCTGCGGGCACGCCAGCCTTCGTTGGAGCCCGTGAGTGTGGCGGTCATCTGCTCGCCGCGACGGTCTCTTCGGTATGGCCCACGAACGGCGGGCGCGGCTTGATGCGGTTGTGCTCGTCCACGAACACCAGCCTGGGCTGGGCGTCGTCGAGCTTGTCCTCGTGGACCATGGCGAAGGCCGCGATGATCACCAGGTCGCCCACGGCGGCGCGGCGCGCGGCCGAGCCGTTGAGCGAGATGATGCCGCTGCCGCGCGGGGCGCGCAGGGCGTAGGTCACCAGGCGCTCGCCGTTGTCCACGTCCCAGATGTGCACCTGTTCGTTCTCGCGCACGTTGGCGGCGTCCAGCAGGTCTTCGTCGATCGCGCACGAGCCCTCGTAGTGGAGCTCGCAGTGCGTGACGCGGGCGCGGTGGATCTTGGACTTCAGCAGGGTACGGAACATCGTCTTGCGTCTGGGGAAAAGCCCGGATTTTGCCCCGCTTCTCTCGCTGGACGGTTTGGGCCCTGCCCGGCAGGGGCTTTCGCCCCGACGAAGGAGCCCCGGATGAAGCGGCTTTTCGGCCTCTTTTCCGGCTCAAGTTTTCGGCCCTCGCCGGCAACATGTCGTCACACGCATCCCTGCCCGAATTCCGCATTCGACATTCCTGATTCCAAATGGCCGGCCAAGACTCCGCAGACCGCAACCTCCCCGCCTCAGCGAAGAAGATTCGCAAGGCGAGGCAGGAAGGCAATGTCCCGCGCTCGCGGGACCTGGGTCATTTCGTGGCCATGGGCCTGGCCGCCGCGCTGCTGTTCACCGTGATGCCGTGGCTCACGGCGTATTCGCAGCACCTGCTGGCCGACGGCCTCACCTTGGACCACCGCGTGATCGCCGACCCGCACGTCGCCGGCGAGTTCGCCGTCGGGCTGTTCACCCGCGGCCTCATGGTGGTGCTGATGGCCGGCGGCCTGTTCGCCGCGGCCGCCGTGGGCGCCAACATCGCGTTCGGCGGCTGGAACATGTCCCTGAAGGCCGTGTCGCCCGACTTCGGCCGCCTCAACCCGATCTCGGGCGTGGCGCGGCTGTTCAGCCCGCACCAGCTGATGACCGTGCTCAAGGCCTCGGCGCTGGCCATCGCCGTCGGCTTCGCCGGCACCGTGTACCTGAAGAACCATTTCGCGCAGCTGGGCGGCGTGCTTACCGCCGAGCTGCCCGACGGCCTGGCCACGGTGGGCCGGACGCTGGGAGCCGGCTTCCTCATGATGCTGCTGGTGCTGGCCGCCTGGGCCGCCGTCGACGTCTTCTGGCAGAAGAAGAGCTACCTCGACAAGCTCAAGATGAGCCGCGAGGAGCAGAAGCAGGAGCACAAGGAGTCCGAGGGCAACGTCGAGGTCAAGGCCAAGATGAAGCAGAAGATGCGCGAGATGGCGCGTCGCCGGATGATGAAGGCCGTGCCGGCCGCGGACATCGTCGTGATGAACCCGACCCACTATGCCGTCGCGCTGAAGTACGACCAGGCGGCGATGGGTGCCCCCCGCGTGGTGGCCAAGGGCACCGACCGCCTGGCGATGCGCATCCGCGACCTGGCCCGCGACGCCGGCGTGCCCGTGCTCGAGGCCCCGCCGCTGGCACGCGCGCTCTACACCCACGTGGAGATCGACGGCGAGGTGCCGGCGATGCTGTTCGCCGCCGTGGCGCAGGTACTCGCCTGGGTGTACCAGCTGCGCGCCGCGCCCAACCTGAACCTGCGCGCGCCCGACGTGAACGTGCCTCCCGAACTCGACCCGCTCACCGGCGGACCCGCCAAGCCCAAGCGCCGCCGTCCGCCGCGCGCCGCGTCGGCCACCGCCGAGTAAAGACCTCCAGAGCCCTGAATGAACGACTTCAAGAAGCTCCTCGCCAACCTCACCGGCAACGCCGCCATCGGCAAGGCGTTGATGGCGCCCATCTTCATCGTCATGGTGCTGTCCATGATGGTGCTGCCGCTGCCGTCGTTCGTGCTCGACCTGTTCTTCACCTTCAACATCGCCATGGCGCTGATGGTGATGATGGTGGCCGCCAACCTCGTCCGTCCGCTGGACTTCGCCGCGTTCCCCACGGTGCTGCTCATCACCACGCTGCTGCGCCTGTCGCTGAACGTGGCCTCCACCCGCGTGGTGTTGATGGAAGGCCACACCGGCCCCGGCGCCGCCGGCCACGTGATCGAGTCGTTCGGCCACTTCCTGATCGGCGGCAACTTCGCCGTCGGCCTGATCGTGTTCGCGATCATCGTCGTGATCAACTTCATCGTGGTCACCAAGGGCGCCGAGCGCATCGCCGAAGTCGGCGCGCGCTTCACCCTCGATGCGATGCCCGGCAAGCAGATGGCCATCGACGCCGACCTGAACGCCGGCCTCATCGACGAGGCGATGGCCAAGCAGCGCCGCCGCGAAGTGGGCGACGAGGCCGAGTTCTTCGGCTCCATGGACGGCGCGTCGAAGTTCGTGCGCGGCGATGCCATGGCCGGCATCCTGATCCTGTTCATCAACATCATCGGCGGCTTCGTGGTCGGCGTGGTGCAGCACAGCCTGTCGGCCGGCGACGCCGCCGACACCTACATCGTGCTGGCGGTGGGCGACGCGCTGGTGGCCCAGATCCCCGGCCTGCTCATCTCGGTAGCGGCCGCCATGGTGGTGTCGCGCGTCGGCAAGGAAGAAGACTCGGGCTCGCAGATCCGCAACCAGCTGTTCGGCTCGCCCAAGGCGCTGGGCATCACCGCCGGCATCGTCGGCGCCCTGGCGCTGATCCCGGGCATGCCGCACCTCGTGTTCCTGCTCATCGCGGGCGCCGCCGGCTGGTTCGCGCGCTTCCAGAAGCGCAAGACCGAGGCCGACGCGATCGCCGCCAAGACCAAGGCCGAGGTGCCGCCGCCGCCCAAGCCGGCCGACGCCGAGGCCGGCTGGGACGACGTCACGCCGGTGGACATCCTGGGCCTGGAGGTGGGCTACCGCCTGATCGCCCTGGTCGACAAGACGCGCTCCGGCGACCTGCTGGCCCGCATCAAGGGCGTGCGCAAGAAGTTCGCGCAAGACGTCGGCTTCCTGCCGCCTTCGGTGCACATCCGCGACAACCTCGAGCTCAAGCCCAGCATGTACCGCGTCACCTTGCGCGGCGCGGTCATCGGCGAGGGCGAGGCGTTTCCGGGCATGCACCTGGCCATCAATCCGGGCGGCACCACGCTGCAGCTGCCGGGCACCAAGTGCGTCGACCCCGCCTTCGGGCTGCCCGCGGTGTGGATCGAGGAACGCCAACGGGAAAGTGCCCAAATGGCCGGCTATACGGTGGTTGATTGTCCGACTGTGGTGGCCACCCATCTCTCACACTTGATGCAAGTGAACGCGGCTCGCCTGCTGGGCCGCAACGAAGTCCAGATGCTGGTCGAACACGTGACCAAGCTGGCCCCCAAGCTGATCGAAGACGTCATCCCCAAAATGCTCGCCATCGCACCTTTGCAAAAAGTCCTCCAGCTGCTGCTGGAAGAGGGCGTGCACATCCGCGATTTCCGCTCCATCGTGGAATCGCTGGCCGAACACGCCGGCAGCGTCACCGACCCGGCCGAACTGGCCCGCCGCATCCGCACCCACATCGCCCCGGCCATCGTCCAGCAGATCTACGGCCCGGTCCGCGAGCTCGACGTCATCGCCCTCGAACCCGATCTGGAGCGCATGGTCACCCAGGCCCTGACGTCGCCCCACGGCGCCGTGCTGGACCCGGGCGTGGCCGACACGCTCACCCGCCAGGCCACCGACATGGCCCGCCGCCAGGAAGACAAGGGCCACCCGGCCTGCCTGCTGGTGCCGGACGCGCTGCGCGCGCCCCTGGCCCGACTCCTCAAGAGAGCCGCCCCGCGCCTGAAGGTGCTGGCTCACAGCGAAATTCCTGAAACCCACTCGATCCGGATCGGCTCGATCATCGGAGGTACCGCATGAACGTCAAACGTTTCGCCGCGCGCACGTCGCGTGAAGCCCTTGCGCTCGTGCGCCAGGCTTTTGGCGTCGACGCCGTGGTGCTCTCGACAAAGCCGTGTGCCGAAGGGATCGAAGTGCTGGCCATGGCGCCCGACAGCGTCGCCGGCCTCGAACGCCTCACCGCCCTGCCGGAGGAAGTGGCCCCGCGCCGCTCGCCGGCCCAGCGCGCCGCTGCCCCGGCCCCGGCCGCCGCGCAGAATGCCGCCCTCGCCGGCGCGCAGCGCGAGCTCGCCAACCGCATGGGCGTGCCGCACAACGAAGTGGAGGCCGACGCCGACCAGCTGGCCATGAGCACGCTGTCGTTCCAGGACTACGTGCGCGACCGCATGCTCAAGCGGCGCCATGCCGAGCTGCACGCCGCCCCGGTGGAAGACACGCCGGCGCCGCGCGTCGAGACCACGCGCAGCGCCCTGGCCCAGGCCGGCGCCGCCCGCACCGCCGTCGCCCGCGCCAACGCCCGGCAGCAACAGCTGCAGGCCATGGAAAATCACCCCGGCGTCAACGACGCCAACGACGACTACTTCGACGCGCCCCAACCGGTGGCTCCCCGCCGCGCGGCGCCGCAACAACGCGTCGAGCCGACGCTGCCGCCGCAACGCGCCGAGCGCCCCGCACCGCAATCCTTCGCCAACGCCCCGGTGCTGCACGACGACTACGCACAAGAGCCGGTGCAGCCGCCGTCTGCCTCGGTCACGCACCTGGCCGAGGTGGTGAGCCGCAACAACCACCTGGACATGGTCAACGAGCTGCGCTCGATGAAGGGCCTGATCGAGGAGCGTTTCGGCGCCCTGGCCTTCATGGAGAAGCTGCAGCGCCAGCCGCGCCAGGCGCTGCTCGCCCAGAAGCTGCTGGACGTGGGCTTCTCGCCCGCGCTGATCCGCAAGATGGTCGACGCGCTGCCGGCCGAAGCCGCCGACGAGAACGCCTGGGCCGCCGGCGTGCTCGAGCGCAACCTGTTCACGAACGAAGCCGAACTCTCGATGGAAGACCAGGGCGGCGTGTTCGCGCTGATCGGCTCCACCGGCGTCGGCAAGACCACGAGCACCGCCAAGATCGCCGCCGGCTTCGCCGCGCGCCACGGCGCCGCCAACCTCGGCCTGATCACGCTGGACGCCTATCGCGTCGGCGCCCACGAACAGCTGCGCGCCTACGGCCGCATCCTGGGCGTGCCGGTGCACACCGCGCACGACCGCGCGTCGCTGGAAGACCTGCTGGAGCTGCTGGCCGGCAAGAAGATGGTGCTGATCGACACCGCGGGCATGGCCCAGCGCGACGGCCGCACCCGCGAGCTGCTGGAGATGCTGGCGCACCGTTCCATCAAGAAGGTGCTGGTGGTCGACGCCTCGTCGCAAGGCGAGACCATCGACGACGTGATCATCAACTGGAAGGCCTCGGCCTGCACCGGCGTGATCCTGTCCAAGATCGACGAGGCCGTGAAGCTGGCGCCGGCGCTCGACGCGCTGATCCGCCACAAGCTGAAGAACATCGGCGTGGCCAACGGCCAGCGCGTGCCGGAAGACTGGCACCACCTGTCGGCCAACGCGCTCGTGCACCGCGCGCTCAAGGGCGGCGGCAGCGCGGCCTATCGCATGGATCCGCAGGACGTGCACCTCGTGTTCGCGCACGCCGGACTGAACCAGCAGTCGGCCGCCGCGCTGCGCGTCTGAACGTCCCGCGAAACACCGTTTTTCAGCCGATCGCCCACACGCCCGCACGGACATAGTCGCTTACATGACCTCCCGTCAACGCAACCTCCCCCCGACTGACCAGGCCGACGGCCTGCGGCGCATGTTCGCCGCGTCCCGCGCCGTCATCGTGCCCGTGGTCGCCAACCCGCACGTGGAGCACCACGGTGCCGTGCTGGCGCGCCTGGCGAGCGTGTTCGCCGAGAAGGGCCTGAACACGCTGGTGGTGGACGCCGCCGACACCGCCCCCGAACCCGGCGAGCTGGCCTTCATCGACCTGCCCGCCTGCGTGGAGCCGCTGTCGCCGCAACTGGCCTACCTGGCCGCCCGTGGCCTGCCGATGCAGCACGTGGACACGCGCGGCTCGTGCGCCAGCTTCATTCCCCGCATGCTCAACGTCGTGAGCGACGTCGACGTCGTCGTCATCCACGCCGAGGCGCGCGTGCTCGCCCGCATGCTGGGCGAGCAGCCGCTGCGTCCGATCCTGCTGGCCTCGGGTGCCAGCGAAAGCCTCACCCACGCCTACGCGGCCCTGAAGCTGCTGGTGCAGCGCCTGGGCCTCATGAGCTTCGACCTGGTGATGCCCAGCGTGAAGGGTCGCGGCCCCACCCCGGCGCAGATCGCCCGCCGGGTGTCCGATTGCGCCGACCGCTTCCTGGCCGCCGCGATGCACGACTGCGCCACCATCGACTGCACCCTCGCCTTCGGCGAGGGCGCCGGCCCCGACCTGATGCGCCTGGCTTCGGCCCAGCTGAGCATCCCGGCTCCCGCGCCGTCGCCCGTTGCGCCCGCGCGCAACCGCGCGCCCGCACGAGACGCCTCGTCTTCCTACCTGTCCGCTTGAACAAGAATCTGGAGATCGCCATGTACACCGCCAAAGGCAAACCCGACGCCAACGCGATGCTCAAGCAGTACAGCCCGCTTGTGCGCCGCCTTGCGCACCAGATGATTGCCAAGCTGCCGGCCAACGTCGAGATCGACGACCTGATCCAGGTCGGCATGATCGGCCTGCACGACGCCATGTCCCGCTTCGACAGCGAGCAGGGCGTGCAGTTCGAGACGTTCGCCACCCAGCGCATTCGCGGCGCCATGCTCGACGAGCTGCGCGGCAGCGACTGGATGAGCCGTGGCGGCCGCCGCCAGCAGCGCGAGATCGAGACCGCGGTGCACAAGCTCGAGCAGAAGCTCGGCCGCGCCCCGCAGGAAAGCGAGATCGCCGAGTCCATGGGCATGTCGCTCACGCAGTACCAGGAGGTGCTGGGCAAGGTGCGCGGCACGCAGCTGGTGTACCTGGAAGACATGTCGGGCGACGAGAGCGGCGACGACTACCTCGACCGCCACGTGTCGAACGACGATGTCAATCCGCTGTCCATGCTGCAGGACCACCGCATGCGCGAGGCACTGGTGGAGGCCATCAAGCACCTGCCCGAGCGCGAGCAGTACGTCATGTCCATGTACTACGAGCACGACATGAACCTGAAGGAAATCGCCGCGGTGCTCAAGGTCACCGAGAGCCGCGTGTGCCAGCTGCACAGCCAGTCGATCGCCCGCCTGCGGGTCAAGCTGCGCGAGTGGTGAGCGGCGGGGTTCGCCCCGCTTCGCTTCGCAAGAGCCGCCTCCGGGCGGCTTTTTCGTGGTTCATCGCCGGATCGCGGGGGTGCGTCGATTTGCGGGGTGCGTCGGGTTGCGGGGCGCGTCGGATTACGGGTGACTCGGATTGCGGGGTGTCGCTGGGTCAGTCACGACTCGCCCGGTTCGTCGTTCCACGCCCGGTGTGCCAGCGGACAACATTCGCTGAGGAAGAAGTCTGCGAACTTGTGAAGTGGTCTTGGCATCGTCGGGCCGTCGAGGCCGCGACGATGCCCGCGGCCAGCCGAGTCACCCAACATCGGGCCTGACGCGAATCGCGGATCGACATGCCGGCGCTACTTTTCGTGAACGACGACCGGCATCGTCCCGTCATTGGGCGCACCGTCGCGGCATCCACCCCCGAGACCGCTTCACTCGCCGGGGTGATCCTGCGGCTCCGCGCAGGACGACACCATTGGCGAGGTGGCGTCCCCTTCGTCGGTCACGAAAAGAAGCCCGTGCGCGTGGGCGGCAGTTCGCGTCAGGCCACCACGGCGCGTGATCAAGCCGGCCGCGGGCATCGTCGCGGCCTCGACGGCCCGACGATGCCAAGTCCCCCTCACAAGTTCGCGGAATCTCCCCAGCAAATGTTGTCTGCAGGCACGCCGGGCGTGGAACGGCGAACCGGGCGAGTCAGGCGGGATCCCGCGGCACGACGCCATTCGCCGGAATGTGCTCCAACGCCTGGAAGATCCTGAGGGACGCGTGCGCGTCATTCGCCGCGTACTGCAACTGCTGCGCGGTCAGGTTCAGGTTGGCCCAGTTCGACGTGGTGGCGGTCTTCGACTTCGGAAAGCGCCTTCCCAGGACTACCGCCACGGCCACCTTGAGCCCCACCGGCTGATCGAACCCCAGCCTGCGAACCAGGAACGACAGGTCGATCGACTTGCCCAGCCGCAGGCCGAGGCTGTTCCAGATCTGCGGCTTGTCGGAGGCCAGGCCGAAGCCCACCTTGACGATGTCGTCCGACTCGATCATCTCGCGCAGGAAATCGGCCATGCCGGGTCGCGCGGGCTGCACGATGAACGCGTCGTTCGGCGTGGCGAACTGGAGCACGTGCGGGCCCGTCTGCGGCGTGCCCGCCACGAAGATCGGCTTGCTTTCGGTGTCGAATCCCACGCGCACCGACGCGCGCAGTTCACGGGCCGCGAATTCAAGCTGCGCGGCCGTCTCGAGCACGTGGATGTGATCGGCACCCAGCGCCTCGTAGGGCGGCAGGGCGGCGATCTGCTCGCTCGTGGGCCGGTCGAGCCTGGGCAGGCGACTCATCGTGTCAGCGCGACGCAGGATTTCCCAAGAACGGTGCGCGTCTCAGGTCGGCGTGACCGGCGTCTTGCCCGGCTTGGCGAAGAACACGATCAGCACGATCGATCCGACGAGCGGCACCAGGCCGATGAGCCACCACCACGGGCTGTGGTCGGTATCGCGCAGGCGTCGCGTGCCCACGGCGAAGTAGGGCACCAGCGTGGCGAGCGCGAAGATCATCGCGAGCGGGCGGTAGATGACGCTCAGCACGACCTGGATGACGAACAGGAACAGGATGAACCACCAGAACTCGGATCGGGTGGCGTTGCTGGAGAAGTCGGCGTATTTCTTCGTGATGCACGTCTCGACGGATTCCTGGATCTTCATGGTTCTCTCTCCTCTTTGTGGATTCGTTCGGCTCGGCCTTCGTCCTGCGGGCGACTGTAACGGGTCTGCCGGCTCGTTTGGCGGACACGGGGCAGGGCACCCCCTGCTTCACAATGCGCCGTGCCGTCGGCCACGCCGCGTTTCGTAGCCTGGTCGGCTCCATCGGACATGAACAATGAAGACACTGGTGCTGGGAGGCTATGGCAACTTCGGAGCGCGGATCTGTTGCGCCCTGGCAGGGCACCCCGCCATCCAGTTGCTGATCGGCGGGCGTGACCTGAGGCGCGCCGAGGCGCTGGCCGACGCGCTTGGACACGACTGCCGGCCCGTCGCCATCGATCTCGCCGCCGCCGACTTTTCGGGCGCGTTGAGGCGCCTGGGCGTTGAACTCCTGATCCACACGGCGGGTCCGTTCCAGCAGCAGGGCTACGACGTCGCGCGGGCCGCCGCTGCCGCCGGGGCGCATTACGTCGACCTGGCCGACGGCCGCCGCTTCGTCTGCGATTTCCCCGCGGCATTGCAGGAGACCTTCGTGTCGGCCGGCCGTTGCGCCATCACCGGCGCCAGCACGGTGCCGGCGTTGTCGGCGGCCGTCGTCGACCAACTGTGCGCGCAGTGGCAGCGCATCGACTCGATCGACGTGTGCATCGCGCCTGCGCAGACCGCGCCGCGGGGCGAGGCCACCATGGCGGCCGTGCTGAGCTATTGTGGCGAGTCCATCCCGGTGTGGGAAGACGGCCGGTGGCAGTCTCGACGCGGCTGGGCCCGACCGAGCCGCGTGAAGTTCGCGCGCCTGCGCGACCGGCTGGGCGCCCTGTGCGACATCCCCGACCTCGAACTCTTTCCGTCGCGCTACGGGGTGACGCAGCGCGTGATGTTCCGGGCGGCCCTGGAGGTCGGCATCGCGCAGCGCGCATTCGCGCTGCTCGCAAGCCTTCGTGCGTTCGGCCTGATCACCCGGCCTTCCCGGCTGGCCGGCTTCCTGAACCGGATCGCCGGCCTGACAGACTTCATGGGGTCGTCGTTGGGCGGCATGGTGGTGCGCGTCGAAGGGTCGGACCCGACGGGCGCGCCTGCCCGCCGCGCCTGGCACATCGCCGCGGACGACGACCACGGGCCCGAGATCCCGTGCATGGCGGCCATCCTGCTGGCTCGGCGCCTGGCGCGCGGCCATCACATCGCGACCGGGGCCTCCACGTGCATGGGCCTGCTCGATCTTGCCGACTTCGAGCCCGAGTTCGCGCGCTGGGGCATGGTCACCGACGTGCGGGACGGCGAATGAGCCGCCCACCTCTTGCGATCGATCCCGGCGCCGCGCGCCTGATGCGCCTGAGCGTCGCCTTCCTGTGGCTCGCCACCGCGGCGGCGAGCGTCTGGGAATGGCACGGGCAGAGCACCGACCTGCTCGTCGCCGCGGGCATGTCGGATGCAGGCTGGCGCGACGCCTGCATCCTGCTTGGCGCGGCGGTCGACGCGGTGTTGGGCGTGCTGCTGCTCGCGCTGCCGCGTCGGCTCACCTATCTTGCGGCGCTGTGCGCGATGATCACGATGACGGTGGCGGCCACCTTCCTGCTGCCCGGACTGTGGCGCCATCCGCTGGGTCCGCTGACGAAGAACATTCCCGTCGCGGCGATGCTGTGGATCCTCGCTAGGAACGTCCGATGAGTGCGTACCTCGTGCTGAAGTGGCTGCACGTGCTGTCCAGCGTGGTGCTGGTGGGCACCGGATTCGGCTCCGCGTATTTCATGTTCTTCGCCAACCGCAGCGCGAACCCCGCGGCGCGGGCGCTGGTCGTGCGGCTCGTGGTGCGCGCCGACTGGTGGTTCACCACGCCGGCGGGCATCTTCCAGCCCGTCTCCGGGCTCGCCCTGGTTCACCTGCTGGGCCTGCCGCTGGCCACGCCGTGGATCGCGCTGGCGTTGGCGTTGTACGTGTTCGCCGGCGCCTGCTGGCTGCCCGTGGTGTGGCTGCAGATCCGGATGGCCGCCATGGCCGACGCGGCAGTGCGCGACGGCGCCGCCTTGCCGGCGCTCTACGCGACGTCTGCACGGCGCTGGGAGCGTCTGGGCTACCCCGCGTTCGTCGCGATGCTGGCGATCTTCTGGCTGATGATCGCCAAGCCCGGCCTGTGAGCATGTCGAAATCGACAGCCGTCGATCGTCGTGTGAACATGCGGTTCGCCTGAACGCGCAGCGCCCGTCAACGAATCCGACCTCCAAAGGAAGCGTTCATGACCAAGCAGATCTTCGTCAACCTTCCCGTCCGTGACCTCGCCAAGGCCAGGACCTTCTACGAGGCCATTGGCGCGGTCAACAACCCGCAGTTCTCCGACGAGACGTCGGCCTTCATGGTGATCTCGGACGCGCACGTGGCCAGCGAGGTGATGCTGGCGCTGAACGCCGACGACCGCGCGGCCGTCGACGCGATGGTGGCGGCCGCCGACGCGCACGGCGGCAAGCCCGACGTCAACCCGGCGCAGGACCTGGGGTTCATGTACGGCCGCAGCTTGGAGGACGTCGACGGGCACATCTGGGAGACGTTCGTCATGGACATGTCGCAGATGCCGCAGGGCTGAGGCCCTGGGCGCGCGCCAGGCGGCGCCGCGCGCGGCCTCAGGCCGCCAGCTTGGTGGGTGGCGCGGCCGGGATCCGCGCCCACGCCTGCGAGAAGCGCACGGCCTCGGCGGACGACAGCGGCACGATCTCGAAACGCTCGACGCGCTTCTCCAGGCGGTGTCGGGAGAAAACGGCAAGTGGTGTTGTGGCGAGGGACTTTGGAAGTCAAACTTGCAAGATAGACTGTCGATCCATTAGACTGGCGGCATGTCATCGCGTCGTCATCCCCCGTCGTCCGAAGTCGCCGCCGCCGAGCTGATGCAGGGCATGGGCGTGCTGCTGCGCCGGGTTCGCAGCGAGGCCGGCACCGAGGGCCCCAGCTGGTCGCAGGCCGCCGCCATGGGACGCCTGCAACGCCACGGGCCGATGACCACCGCCGAGCTCGCGCGCGCCGAGCTCGTGAAGCCGCAATCGATGGGCACGCTGCTGGCCGAGCTGGAGCAGGAGGGCCTGGTGCAGCGCCAGGCCCATCCCACCGACGGCCGCCAGATCCTGTTCTCGCTGACCCAGCCGGGCGTGGAGGCGCGGCGCCAGCGCCATGCGGCCAAGCTCGCCTGGCTCACCGCCGCCATCGATCGCCTGGACGCCGACGAGCAGCGCACGCTGGCCGACGCCATCGCCCTGGTGGGTCGACTCGGAGACAGCTGAAGCCATGCCTGTCACCACGCTCGATGCGCAGACCGCGCGGGTGGTCATCGACCTGCATCCGCTGGTGCACGAGAACAGCACCCCCCGGATCTTTCCCAGCATCGCCGAGACCGTCGGCGCCGCTGGCGTCCTCGCGCTGTTGTCCACCCGAGGAGCTTCCCGATGAACATCGGTCACTACGTCGCCTGGTTCTTCGGCGGCGCCTTCGCGCTCAACGCGATCCCGCACATCGTGGCGGGCGCCATGGGGCAGGCCTTCCAGAGCCCGTTCGCCACGCCGCCGGGCGAGGGCCGATCGTCGTCCACCGTCAACGTGCTGTGGGGTTTCCTCAACGGGGTGGTGGCCTGGGTGCTGCTGGCGCGCGTGGGCAGCTTCGACCTGCGCGCGCTCGATCACGCGCTGGCGTTCGGCGCGGGCGCGTTCGTGCTGGCCGTGCTGATCGCGCGCCGTTTCGGTCGATTCAACGGCGGCAACCCGGGTTCGCAAGCACACGAATGAGCGAAGGCACGTTCCGTTCTCTGCGCAACCCGAGCTACCGCACCTGGGCCGCAGGGTCACTTGTTTCCAACATGGGCACCTGGGTGCAGCGCACCGCACAGGACTGGCTGGTGCTCACGCAGCTGACGCATCACAACGCCACCAGCCTGGGCGTGGTGATGGCACTGCAGTTCGGGCCGCACATCCTGCTGCTGCCGTTCACCGGCTCGGCGGCCGACCGGTTCGACCGGCGCCGCATCCTGATGGCGACGCAGTCGGCGATGTTCGTGCTGGCGCTCACGCTGGGCCTGCTCACCCTGACCGGCGTCGTCGCCTTGTGGCACGTGTACGCCTTCGCGCTGTTGCTGGGCTGCGTGACCGCGTTCGACTCGCCGGCCAGCCAGACCTTCGTCTCGGAACTGGTGGGCGACCGCGACCTGTCCAATGCGGTGGGCCTGAACTCCACCTCGTTCAATGCGGCGCGCATGGTGGGCCCGGCCATCGCCGGCGTGCTGCTGTCGTCGCTGGGCACGGGCTGGGCCTTCATCGTCAACGCGCTGTCGTACCTGGCGGTGCTGGTGGCGCTGCGGGCATTGCGCCGCCACGTGCGCCACGTGCATCCGGGCGAGGGCGGGGCGCCGCGCGGCAGCGGGTTCCTGGAGGGGCTGCGCTACGTGCGCGGGCGGCCCGACCTGCGCGCCATCTTCTGGATGCTGTTCCTGATCGGCACCTTCGGCCTGAACTTCTCCCTCTTCATCTCGACGATGGCGGTCAGCGTGTTCCATGCCGACGCGAGCCGCTACGGCCTGCTGATGTCCATCATGGCCGTCGGCACCATTTCCGGCGCGCTGCTCGCGGCGCGCAGGAAGTCGCCGCGGCGGGAGCTGCTGATGTCGTCGGCCGCGCTGTTCGGCGTGGGCTGCACGCTGGCCGCGCTGATGCCCGGCTACTGGTCGTTCGCCGCTGCGCTGGTGCTGGTGGGCGTGACCGCGCTCACCTTCGTCAACACCACCAACAGCCTGCTGCAACTGGCCGTCGAGCCGGCCATGCGCGGCCGCGTGGCCGCGATGCGCCTGGCGATCGCCCTGGGCGGCACGCCCATCGGCGCGCCCGTGGTGGGCTGGGTGGCCGACACGCTGGGCCCGCGCTGGGCGCTGGGCGTGGGCGGCGCCTCGGGCTTCGCCGCCGCGGCCGTGCTGGTGCACTACCTGGCGCGCCACCGACACCTGAAGGTGCGGCTGGACGCCGGCGGGCTGCGGATCCAGGTCGATCCGGGCTGAGAACGCGAGGGGATTTGCCGGGCGAGCCCACGAAGCGGCCCAGGGCGAGCATTTGTGCCGCCTCCGGCTTCATCTTCGCGGCCGCGCGGCCGATGAGTCCGATGACGCGCGGGAAATCCGGTCGGTGCGGGAACTTGAGCGGAACCTCCGCTCGCTTTGTCCCGCTCATCCACCGATTCCCGGCACCGCTTCGCTGGCAATCTTGCGGGCGAAACGCGCAACCCCTGCCGCCCCGGAGCCCCATGTCTGCCCTCACCGAAGAACAAGCCCGCACCTACATGCACAAGCTGCTTGCCGCCATGTCGGCGGCCGGCGGCTCCGACCTGTTCATCGCCAACGATTTTCCGCCCAGCATGAAGGTGGACGGCGGCATGAAGCCGATGACCGCGCAGAAGCTGACGGCCGACGTCACCCGCGCGCTGGCCCACGCCATGATGACCGAGAAGCAGCGCGAGGAGTTCGCCAGGGAGTTCGAGTGCAACTTCGCGGTGACGATTCCCGGCACGGGCCGCTTCCGCATCAACATCCTCGTGCAGCAGCAGTGCGTGAGCCTGGTCTGCCGCACGATCGCTGCCGAGATCCCCAACTTCGAGAAGCTCAAGCTGCCCGAAGTGCTCAAGGAGGTGGTGATGGCCAAGCGCGGCCTGGTGCTGGTGGTGGGCGCCACCGGCTCGGGCAAGTCGACCTCGCTGGCCGCGATGATCGACCACCGCAACCGCACGTCGTCGGGCCACATCATCACCGTGGAAGACCCGGTGGAGTACGTGCACCAGTCGCAGAAGTCGCTGGTCACGCACCGCGAGGTGGGCGTGGACACCCACAGCTGGCACCACGCGCTGAAGAACACGCTGCGCCAGGCGCCCGACGTGATCCTGATTGGCGAGATCCGCGATGCCGAGACCATGGAGCACGCCATCGCCTTCGCCGAGACGGGCCACCTGTGCCTGGGCACGCTGCACGCCAACTCGGCCAGCCAGACCATCGAGCGCATCATCAATTTCTTCCCCGAGGAGCGCCGCGCCCAACTGCTGATGGACCTGTCGGCCAACCTGCGCGCCATCGTCTCGCAACGCCTGGTGCGGCGCGAGGACGGCAAGGGTCGCGCGGCCGCCATCGAGATCCTTCTGAACACGCCCACCATCGCCGAGAAGATCTTCAACGGCGCCTTCAACGAGATCAAGGACGTGATGTCGCGCTCGCGCGAGCTGGGCATGGCCACGTTCGACTGGGCCCTGTTCGAGCTTTACGAGAAGCGCATGATCGGCTTCGAGGAGGCCATCCGCAACGCCGATTCGGCCAACGAACTGCGCCTGAACATCAAGCTGCGCAGCAAGCGCGGCGAGCCATCGTCGCTGGGCGACTCCGGCGGCCTGTCGCTGGACATGGGCGACGACGAGGTCGAGGCTCCGAAGGACGATCCGGTGGAGGAGCTGCGCAAGAAGACCGAGGCGCGCCACAAGGCCGAGGACGAGGAGATGGCCAGGATGCGCGAGAAGAAGCGCCTGGCAGAGGCCGCGGCCGGCGGCAACGGACGCTGAGCGACGGCGGCACGCTGCCTCCTTTCGACCCCGTGTTTCCCACCGTGCTTCCGACCCGTCCCGACGCCGAGCTCTCCGAGCTGACGCGGCAGATCGGTTTCGGCCAATGCGCACTGGCGCTGCGCAAGGTGCTGGCCACCACGCCATTCGGATGGCTGCTGGTGGCCTGGTTCGCGTGGGATCGCGCCCCTCATTCGCACGTGCTCGTGTGGCTGGGCGGCTTCTTCTGCACCTGGCTGCTGACGCTGGCACTCGTGCATTCCATCGTGCGCACGGGCCCCGACCGGTCGCGGCACGAGGCTCGGCTGCTCGCCGTCGCGGTGCTCGACGCCGTGTCCTGGGGCTCGGTCGCGTGGTTGCTGGTGGGCTACAGCGGCACCCTGGATCCCTGGCTGGGCGCGGTGCTGTGCGGAGTGGCCGCCGTCAACGCGCCGGTCTACATCACGTACTACCGCGCCTACGTCGTGGTCATGGTGTCGATCTGGGCTACCGTGGAGCTGGCGGCGCTGCTGCGCCCTGCGCATCCGGTGGGCATGGAACTGGTGTTCGGCTTGACGATCTTCTGCGGCTTGCTCACGGTGCACATGCGTTCGATCGCGCAAAGCGTGCTGCACGGCATCGGCCTGCAGCTGAGCAACGCGTCGCTGGCCGCGCAGCTCAGCGAGGCGCTGCAACTGGTGCGGCACGAGTCCGAGACCGACGCGCTCACCGGCCAGCCCAACCGCCGCGCGCTTGACGAACTGCTGAAGCAGCAGGTGCAGGTGGCCGCGCTGACCGACCGACCCTTCAGCGTGCTGCTGCTGGACATCGATCACTTCAAGCTGGTGAACGACACCCACGGCCACGGCGCCGGCGACGACACCTTGCGCGCGTTCGCGCAACGCGTGCGCGATCACCTGCGCCAGGGCGACACGTGCGCGCGCTACGGCGGAGAGGAGTTCGTGGTGGTGCTTCCAGGCACCACGTTGCCGTCCGCGCTGGAGGTGGCCGAGCGGCTGCGCCACGGCGTGGCCGAAGCATCGCTGATGAGCGTGCCGCTGGTACGCACCACCGTATCGGTCGGCGCCGCGCAGCACCTGCGTGGCGAGACGGTGGAGCAACTGCTGGGGCGCGCCGACACCGCCGTCTATGCCGCCAAGCGCGGCGGGCGCAACCAGGTGTGCGTGCCGGCCGATGAAGCGACGCCGGCCTGACGCCGCTCAGTGACCCGCGCCGAGCAGGCGCACGAGCAGGGTGTCGGCCCAGCCTGGCAGGACATCGCCGAACGCCTCGGTCTGCGTGAACTCGTCCTCGCCCAGCACGGCGCTGTGCGTGAGCTGGCCCTGGTCGTCGACCGTCAACGTGAGCCAGCCGTGTTCGCCGGCCTCCCATTCGAACGAGATCGTGCCGTCGGGCTCGGCCTGCAGGTCGGGCTGGCGCTGGAGCGGCTCGACCAGGGCGAGCAGGCGCTCGGCGGAGGCGATCGTTTCCGGAGACGGCGCCAGCCAGCCGCGCCCATCGATCAGGGGTCGGGCCTCGGCAAGCGCGGCCTGCAGGGTGGGATGCATCGGTGGATTGTGGCGCCAGAACGCAAACGGGCCCCGATCGGGCCCGTGCTTGCCAGGAAGGGGCCAGGCCCCTTCGGTTCGGCGCGTCAGCTCGCCGCGATCATCCGGCCTGGTCCGCGCTGATTGGCGCCGGATGCCGAGTAGACGCTGGTCTCGGCCATGGGCCGTGGGATGAGGATCTCGAGGTTCTGCTCGACCATGGACGTGGCGCGGAACAGCGCCTCGCGCTGCGCCGCGATCTGGCCGTTGGCCATCGCGAAGCGGTTGCGCAGGGCCACCGGCATCGTGCCGCGGCGCGCCACCTTGGCGAACTCGTTCATGGCCGCGCGCATGGCTTCGTGCAGCGCGGTGGAGGCGGTCTCGATGGCCGCGATGTCGGGCTGGGAAAGGGTGTGGCCGAGCGTGGCGATGGCCAGCTCGACGGCCGCCAGCGACGCTTCCAGCGAGGAGGTGTCGGGCGACGGCGAGGCTTGCGCGGGCACGCGCGAGGCAGCAGGAGAGGTCGTCACCGCGAGGGTCCGATCAGCGTCGAATCAGCGAGACGAAGGCTCAGTGCTGCGGCTGCGAGCGGCCGAGCAGTTCCTGCGCGTTGGACAGCAGCTTGTCGGCGATGGCGCCGGGGTTGATGCTGAAGTTGCCGTCGCGGATGGCCTGGGCGATGCGCTCCACCTTGGCCTGGTCGAACGAGGGATCCTGGCTGGCGTGGGAAAGCATGGTGGCCTCCGGGGACAGTTCGACCTGGGTGCTCGAGTCGTCGTCCGACGTCGTGCTGACGGAGGACGTGGTGCTCTGCTCGCGCGCGGTACGCCGATCGGTGTCGATGGCGGTCGTCGCGACGGTGCTGGTGATGGTGCCGATCTTCATGGTGCTCTCCTGAACGCGGGAATGAATGCCCTCATCCCTTTGCGGTGTGAGACTGTTTCGGCAGTCCCGAAACGAACTTTAGCGGTATTTCTCGAGATCTCGAAAATTCCCAGGCGGCTCACAGAGTCACCTCGACCTGGCGGTCGCCCGTGGGGCGGGCGGTGAGGAGACGCCCGGATTCGGTGCGCACGCGCACCGGCTGGCCCTCGATGCCGGCGCCCACCGCCTGGCCCTCGGTGACGACCTGCCAGCCGGCGCCCAGCGCGGTGACCCGCACCGTTTCGCCGGCGGCGAAGTACTGCCTGGCTTTCAGGTCGGTCTGGCGCAGGGTCGCACCGGCGGCCACGCTTCGGCCCAGCGTGCGGCCGACGGCCAGCATCGGGTCGCCCACGGCCGCGCCGGGCGCCGCCGCGATGTCCACCTCAGCCTGGCCCAGCTGGCCGCCGTCGAGCACGGTACCCGCGGCCAGGGCCGTCTTCACCACCGTGGCCTGCGCGTAGACGCTCACCTGGATGGGAATGGACACGTTCCACAGCTTGGCGCCCTGCGTGCAGCGCATGCCCACGCGGGTGGCGCCCCACACGGGCAGGCCCGGCGGGAGATAGGTCTCGATGTGCTGGCAGGGCGCCAGCTTCAGGCGCGGATCCAGCTTGCCCACCTTCACGTCCACCCGCACGCCCTGCGTCTGCCGGGCCGTGGCGGCCGAGGCGCCGTTGCGCGCCATCGATTCCACCTGCTGCAGCAGCACGTTGTCGGGGGTGTAGCCGGGTGCGTCGTCCTGGCCATGCGCCGGGGCGCAGGCGACCACGAGCACGGTCAGCACCACGCCAGCGAGGCGGGGAGCGGGCAGGGCGGCGACGGTGGCAAGGGGATGGGTCAAGGGACTGGGCCTGGGGATTTGGGGGATGTGGCCACTTTAGAGAACCCGACACGCGCCGGTGGTTCGAAATGAAGGCCGTTCCCCTGTCTTATCGGCCTTCAGTTTCCCGGCTTGACTTTCACAATCGCTCTCCATGGCCCTACCTCCGTGCCAAGGTGACCCCCGATGAACCGCATGACCAACTCGCTCGATTTCCAGGCCCAGGCGCTCACGCTGCGGGCGGAGCGTCAGCGCATCATCGCGGGCAACATCGCCAACGCCGACACCCCGGGCTACGTCGCCCGCGACATGGACTTCGCCTCGGCCCTGCGCGAGGCCACCGGCAGCCAGGCCGCCGGCTCCACCCTGGCCGGCGCGGCCACCACGGCACGCGGCCACATCCCCATCGGCACCGGCTCCACCAGCGAGCTGGGCCTGAAGTACGCGGCGCCGTCGCAGACCAGCCTCGACAGCAACACCGTCGACATGGACCGCGAACGGGCCAGCTTCGTCGACAACTCGGTCAAGTACGAGGCCACGCTGCGATTCATCAACACGGACGTCCGCACCATGCTCGACGCCATGAAGAGCCCCAGCCAGGGCTGATCAGGAGCTGAACCATGAGCATGATGAAGATCTTCGACATCTCGGGCAGCGCGGTCTCCTCGCAGAGCCAGCGCCTGAACGTGGTCGCCTCCAACCTGGCCAACGTCGACACCGTCGCCGGCCCGGACGGCAAGGCCTACAAGGCGCGCGAGGTCACGTTCCAGACCGTGCTGATGAACACGCCCGACGGCGCGCCCGGCGCCGGCGTGAAGGTGTCCGGCGTCACCGAGAACCAGTCCCCCGGCCGCAAGGTGCACGACCCGGCCAACCCGAGCGCCGACTCCGACGGCTACGTGACGTATTCCAACGTGAACGCGGTCGACGAGATGGTCAACATGATCTCGGCCTCGCGCTCGTACCAGAACAACATCGAAGTGATGAACACCGCCAAGACGCTGCTGATGAAGACGCTGCAGATGGGCCAGGGCTGATCGAACCAGGATTCAATGAATGTCCATCTCATCCATTTCCGGCAACAACCCGGCGCTCAACAACCTCGGCGGCTTCGGCGCCTCGGCGGCCACCGCCGCCGGCGGCAAGGCCGTCGCCAAGGCGGGCAAGGCCGCCGCGTCGGGCGTGGACGGGTCCGGCCTGGGCGGCGCCACCTCGGCGGATGACCAGTCCAACCGCTTCCTGAAGCTGCTGGTGGCGCAGATGTCCAACCAGGATCCGCTCAACCCGATGGACTCGGCGCAGGTCACCAGCCAGATGGCCCAGATCAGCACGGTGCAGGGCGTGCAGACCCTCAACAAGACCGTCAGTGGCCTCGACGCCCAGTTCACGCAGCTGCAGACGATGCAGGGCGCCGCGCTGGTGGGCCACGACGTGGTCACGGAGGGCAACAGCCTGCGCGTGGACGACGAGTCCCACAAGGGCGACGGCGGCTTCGAGATCACCAGCCCGGCCACCAGCGTCAGCGTGGACATCCTCAATCCGGCAGGCACCACCATCGGCACGGTGAAGATGGGCCCGCAGGAGGCCGGCCGCCACAGCTTCGACTTCGAGGTGCCCGTCTCGGCCCAGGGCCAGCCGCTCACGTTCAAGGTCAACGCCATGAACAACGCCGCGCCGCTCGATTCGCTGTCGCTGGCCTTCAACACCATCGACGCGGTCAGCAACATGAACGGCAAGCTCGCAGTCGAGCTCGACAACGGCAAGCGGGTCGCCTACGACGCCGTCTGGGCCTTCCTCTAAACCCCGCGAACCGCACACTTTCCGTTTCAGGAGACCTCCATGAGCTTCCAGCAAGGCCTGTCCGGCCTGAGCGCCGCTTCGAAGAACCTCGAAGTCATCGGCAACAACGTCGCCAACTCCAACACGTTCGGCGAGAAGTCGTCGCGGACGGAGTTCGCCGACATGTACGCCGGCGCCATGACGGGCTCGGCGTCCAACAACATCCAGGCCGGCATCGGCGTCCAGGTGGCCGCCGTGTCGCAGCAGTTCAACCAGGGCAACCTCACGCCCACGGGCAACCCGCTCGACCTCGCCATCAACGGCAACGGCTTCTTCCAGACGCAGGACCCCACCAACCAGGTGCAGTACACCCGCAACGGGCAGTTCAAGGTCAACAACACCGGCAACGTCGTCAACGACCAGGGCAACAAGCTGCTGGGCTACCCGGCCGACGCGCAGGGTGCCATCGTCCAGGGCGCCGCCAAGCCGCTGCAACTGCCCACCGGCGGCATCGACCCGCAATTCACCACCAAGAGCACCATCGAGTTCAACCTCGACTCGCGCGACGCGGTGACGACGCCCGTCACGGGCCCGGCGATCGACTTCACGAACCAGAAGACGTACAACAACGCCACCTCGGTGACGATGTACGACGCCAAGGGCCAGGACGTGGCCGTCAGCTACTACTTCCAGAAGACCGGCACCGACACCTTCGACGTGTACGCCACGGCCAACGGCGCCACCGTCAACGGCACCGCCGGCGCGCCGCAGCCCATCACCTCGCTCACGTATTCCACCGATGGCAGCGCGTTGATCTCGCCGGCCGGTGGCGCCGTGACACTGAACATCCCGGCCTCCACCAACGCCGCCGGTGCGGCCACGCTGCCGATCACCGGCATCGCGCTGGACATGTCGGGCGCCACCGAGTTCGGCTCGAACTTCGGCGTCACCAACATGATCCAGGACGGCTACACGGCCGGCCAGCTCACGGGCGTGTCGGTGGACAACTCGGGCAAGCTGATCGCCCAGTACTCCAACGGCCAGACCAAGGCCGCCGGCCAGGTGGAGCTGGCCACGTTCCGCAACGTGCAGGGCCTGTCGCCCATCGGCGGCAACGCCTGGAAGCAGACCTCCGCGTCGGGCGGCCCCACCGTCGGCGTGGCCGGCGACGGCAACCTGGGCGTGCTGAATTCGGGCACGCTGGAGGAATCCAACGTCGACCTCACGGCCGAGCTGGTGCAGATGATCACCGCGCAGCGCGACTACCAGGCCAACGCCCAGACCATCAAGACGATGGACCAGGCGATGCAGACGCTGGTCAACCTGCGTTGATTGAACCCGTAGGGAGCGACGACCATGGACCGCATGATCTACCTGTCGATGTCGGGCGCGAAAGCCGCCCTGCAGCGCCAGGACTCGCTCGCCAACAACCTCGCCAACGTCACCACCAACGGCTTCCGCGCCGAGCTCACCGCGTTCCGCGCGGTGCCGGTGCGCGGCGACGGCGCCTCCACGCGGGTGTTCTCGCTGGAGACCACGCCCGGCTACAACGACGAGCAGGGCCCGATCAACCCGACCGGGCGCAACCTCGACGTGGCCATGACCGGCAAGTCGTGGATGGCCGTGCAGTCGCTCGACGGCACCGAGGCCTACACCCGCGCCGGCTCGCTGGCGGTCAACTCCGAGGGCGTCCTGACGACCCTCGGCGGCCTGCAGGTCAATGGCGACGGCGGCCCGATCACGGTGCCGGCCAACGCGCAGGTGGACATCGCCGACGACGGCACGATCACGGCCAAGGTGGACAACCAGAAGCCGCAGCAGATCGGCAAGCTCAAGCTGGTGGTGCCGGACGTGCCCATGAACCGCGGCACCGACGGCCTGTTCCGCGGCGAATCCGGCGACCTCAGCGCCGACCCCACCGCCCGCGTGCAGTCGGGCGCGCTGGAGGGCTCCAACGTGAGCCCCGTGGCCACGATGGTGGGCATGATCGCCGCCGCGCGCCAGTTCGAGCACCAGATGAAGATGCTCGAGAACGCCGAGAAGCAGGATCAGGCCGCCTCCAAGCTGCTCTCGGAGAACTGAAGCCTCCAGCCGGGATAAGCCCCCGGTAAAGCCGCCTTATCCGGCGCATCCCACCCTCAAGTTTTCGGGATCATGACGTATCAAACGAACGAAAGTTCAACGTCATGCTTCGCTCACTGTGGATCTCGAAAACCGGCATGGAAGCCCAGCAGCTCCAGCTGGACAACATCTCGCACAACCTCGCCAACGTGGCCACCAACGGCTACAAGAAGAGCCATGCGCAGTTCGAGGACCTGATCTACCAGAACATGCGGCAGTCGGGTTCGGCCACCTCCGACCAGACGCAGCTGCCCACCGGCCTGCAGGTCGGCCTGGGCGTGCGCCCGGTGGCCACGGCGCGCGACTTCACCCAGGGCTCGCTGCAGCAGACCGGCAACTCGCTGGACGTGGCCATCAGCGGCAACGGCTTCCTGCAGGTGACGATGCCCGACGGCACCACCGGCTACACCCGCGATGGCGCGCTCAAGCTCGACTCGCAAGGCCAGGTCGTCACCAACGAAGGCTACATCGTGCAGCCGGGCATCACCATTCCTCCGCAGGCGCAGAGCGTGTCGATCGGCGCCGACGGCACCGTCAGCGCCACCTTGCCCGGCACCTCCACGCCCAGCACGCTGGGCCAGCTGCAGCTCGCCGCCTTCGCCAACCCGCAGGGCCTCGATCCCAAGGGCGGCAACCTCTACGCCGAGACGGCCGCCTCCGGTTCGCCGAGCGCCGCCGCGCCGGGCACCAACGGCCTGGGCCGGATCCAGCAGGGCTTCGTCGAGACCTCCAACGTGAACGTGGTCGAGGAGCTGGTGTCGATGATCTCCACGCAGCGCGCCTACGAGCTCAACTCGAAGGCCATCCAGACCTCCGACCAGATGCTGCAACGCCTGGGGCAACTCTGATGTTCAACTCCGCCTCGTCCACCCGCCACCTGCGCCATCGCAGCGTGCACTCGCGCCACCAGGTGTCCGACCGCACCGCGTTGCGCATCGGCATCGCCGCCATCATCCTGGTCATCATCTCCGCGCTGTTCGCCACGCCGGCGCACGCCACGCGCCTGAAGGAAGTGGCCGCCGTGCAGGGCGTGCGGAGCAACCAGTTGATCGGCTACGGCCTGGTGATCGGCCTCGACGGCACGGGCGACCAGACCACGCAGGCCCCGTTCACCACGCAAGGCCTGCAGTCGATGCTGCAACAGCTGGGCGTGACGCTGCCCGCGGGCACCACGATGCAGCTGAAGAACGTGGCGGCCGTGATCGTCACCGCCTCGCTGCCCGCCTTCGCGCAGCCCGGCCAGCAGATCGACATCGACGTCTCGTCCATCGCCAACGCCAAGAGCCTGCGCGGGGGCACCCTCGTGGCCACGCCGCTCAAGGGCGCCGACGGGCAGGTCTATGCCATCGCGCAGGGCAACATGATCGTCGGCGGCGCCGGCGCGGCCGCCGGCGGCTCCAAGGTCACCATCAACCACCTCAGCGCCGGGCGCATCCCGGAAGGCGCCACGGTCGAAAAGTCGGTGCCCACGCCGCTGTCGCAGGGCGACGTGCTGGAGCTCGACCTCAACTCGGCCGATTTCGCCACGGCGCGCGCCGTGGCCAACGCCATCAACGCCAGCAAGGGCGCCGGCATCGCGCGCGCGCTCGATGGCCGCGTCATCAAGGTGAAGGCGCCGATGGACGCCGACGCCCGCGTCGGCTTCCTGGCCGACCTCGAGAACCTCGACATCAGCCTGTCCGCGCCCGCCGCCAAGATCGTGATGAACGCCCGCACCGGCTCCATCGTGATGAACCAGGCGGTGACGCTGGCGCCGTGCGCCGTGGCGCACGGCAGCCTGTCGGTGACGATCAACTCCAACCCGCAGGTGAGCCAGCCGGCCCCGAACTCGGGCGGCCAGACGGTGGTCACCGACAAGACCGACATCGCCATCTCGTCGCAGGCCGGCGCGCTGGTGAACATGCCTGCGGGTACCAGGCTGGCCGACGTGGTGAAGGCGCTCAACGCGCTTGGCGCCACGCCGCAGGACCTGCTCGCGATCCTGCAGGCCATGAAGTCGGCCGGTGCCATCACCGCCGACATCGAGGTGATCTGACCATGGCCGGCGGCATCGCGTCCATCACCAACACGCCGACGCCGGCGTCGCTGAACCTGGCCGGCGGCCTGGAGAACCTGCGCGTCAAGGCGCAGCAGGATCCCAAGAGCGCCGTGCGTGAGGCGGCCAAGCAGTTCGAGACGATGTTCACGCAGCAGCTCCTCAAGAGCATGCGCGACTCCACCATGAACGCCGACATGATGGACAACGAAGGCACGAAGATGGGCACCGAGATGCTCGATTCGCAATGGGCGTCGAAGATCGCCGGCCAGCCCGGCGGCCTGTCGGACGTCATCGCGCGCCAGCTCGAGCGCCAGATGGGCATCACGCAAGGCGTCACCGCCAAGCCCGCCACGGCCAACCCGACGCCGATCGACCCGCTGCACCCCGACGCACCCATCTCGCTGCCGCAGAAGGCCGCCGCCAACTTCATCCAGGCGCACACCGACGCCGCCGCCGCGGCCGAGAAGGCCACCGGCATCCCGGCCCGGTTCATGATCGCCCAGGCCGCGCACGAGACGGGCTGGGGCCGCAAGGAGATCAAGAACTCCGACGGCACCAATTCGTACAACCTGTTCGGCATCAAGGCAGGCGCGAGCTGGAAGGGCGCGACCACCGACATCACCACCACCGAGGTCATCGGCGGCAAGGCGCACAAGGTCACGCAGACGTTCCGCGCCTACTCGAGCTTCGCCGAGTCGTTCGCCGACTACGCCAACACGATGAAGAACAGCCCACGCTACGCGTCGGTGGTGGCCGCCGGCAACGATGCCAACGGCTTCGCCAAGGGCCTGCAGAAGGCGGGCTACGCCACGGACCCGTCGTACGCCGCCAAGCTGGCCAAGATGATCCACATGACCGAGCGCGTCCAGCAGACGCTTGCTTGAGTCATGAAGGCCCCCACGCTCACATTGTTCGCTGCCCCCCGAGGGGGCGCACGGCTTGCTCCGGGCGGCCGCGCGCGCGCCGTGATCATCAGCACCAGCCTGATCGTGTTTTCGACCAATTTATTCGCAACTGAAAGGAGCGCTCCATGAGCTCGTCGGCATTGATGTCGATCGGCGTGCGCGCCATGTTCGCGAACTATTCGTCGATGCAGACCACGGGTCACAACATCGCGAACGCGCAGACGCCGGGCTACTCGCGCCAGACGGTGCAGTTGCAGACCTCCGGCGGCCAGCAGACCGGCGCCGGCTTCTTCGGCAAGGGCGTCGACGTCGTCACGGTGCAGCGCGCGAGCGATGCGTTCCTCAACACGCAGTCCCAGGTGGCCAGCTCGATGGCGGCGATGGACGATGCGCGTTCGTCGAACCTGCAGCAGCTGGAGACGACGTTCCCGCCCGGCGACAGCGGCATGGGCGCGGCCGTGGGCGGCTTCATGAACGCGTTCGTCGACCTGGCCAACAGCCCGTCGGACTCGTCGGCGCGCCAGGTGATCCTGTCCGACGCCGCCGAGGTGGCCGACCGCTTCGCCACCGCCGGCGCGCAGCTGGATCGCCTGCAGAGCGGCGTCACGTCCGACCTGCGCAACTCGGTGGCCCGGCTCAACCAGATGGCGACGCAGGTGGCCAAGCTCAACGGCGACATCGCGGGGCTGCGCGGCTCGTCGCAGACCCCCAACGATCTGCTCGACCAGCGCGACCAGCTGGTCAAGCAGATGGGCAACCTCGTCAAGGTGAGCACCATCACCTCCAGCGACGGCGCGATGGGCGTGTTCATCGCCGGCGGCCAGCGCCTGGTGCTGGGCGCCGAGGCCCAGCAACTGGCGGTGACGCCCGATCCGGGCAACACCGCGCGCTCGTCGATCTCGATCAGCGACAGCGGCGTGGTGCACGGCCTGTCCGCCGACCTGCTGGTGGGCGGCTCCATCAGCGGCCTGCTGAAGTACCAGAACGAGGATCTCGTGTCGGCGCGCAACCAGCTGGGGCAGATGGCGGCGTCGGTGTCGGCGCGCGTCAACCAGATCCAGGGCTTCGGCATCGACATGAGCTCGCCCTCGGGCGCGGGCAACCCGGTCTTCGCCGTGGGCGGCCCGGTGGCGATCCCCAACACGCGCAACACCCGCGACAGCTCGAACGCCTTCGCCAGCAGCGTGGCGCTGACGGTGACCGACGGCAGCCAGCTGAAGGCGAGCGACTACACGCTGACGGCCGATCCGGCCAACGGCGGCGGCTACATCGTCACGCGCGGCTCGGACGGCGTGAAGTTCTCGATGACGCCCAACGGCAGCGACTTCGCCTATACGCGCCAGTCCGACGGCGCCGCCATGGGAAAGAGCATGGACGGCTTCCAGATCGCCGTCACCGGCACGCCCGGCCCCAACGACAGCTTCGAGTTGCAGCCCGTGGGCCGCGCGGCCGTGAGCATGCGGCGGGTGCTGGACGACCCCACCGGCATCGCCGCGGCCTCGCCGATGACCGCCATCGCCGGCACGGCCAACAAGGGCACGGCCACCGTGGCCAGCCTGGCCGTGGTCGACGCCAGCAACGCTCCGTCGGTGAGCGCGGCCATCACGTTCACCGACGCCAGCGGCGGCTACTCGTACACGCTGACCGACGCCAGCGGCAACACCACGGCCTCGGGCAACGCCACCTGGACGGCGGGCCAGCCGATCGCGCTGAACGGATTCCAGCTGAACCTCAACGGCGTGCCGGCCGCCGGCGACACGCTCGACGTCGTCAAGACCGCGCACCCGGCGAGCAACAACGGCAACGCGCTGGCCATGGTGGCGCTGCGCGACGAGACCTTCGTCGGCCGCGACAAGCAGATCGACGGCTCGCTGCTGGACGGCGAGACCGCCACCGACTCGTACGCCAGCATGCTGGCCAACGTGGGCGTGCGCGTGCAGAGCGCCAAGACCTCGTCGACGATCTCCACGGCCGCCTCGCAGCAGGCGGATTCGGCGGTCGCCGCCAAGAGCGGCGTCAACCTCGACGAGGAAGCCGGCCGCCTGATCCAGTTCCAGCAGGGCTACCAGGCTGCGGCCAAGGTGTTGCAGGTGGCGCAGGCCATCTTCGATACCTTGCTGCAGATGGCGTCCCATTGACCGGTAGGCCACGATGACTGTCGAACGCATCTCGACCTCCAACGCCTACGACGGCGCCCTGAACAACCTGATGTCGCGCCAGGACAACCTGACGGCGACGCAGGAGCAGATGACCAGCGGCAAGCGCGTGATCAAGGCAAGCGACGACCCGACCGCGGCCGCGCGCGCGGAACGCGCCCGCGCGCTGGAGGAGCGCACCACCGCCAGCCAGAAGGCGGTCGACGCGAGCTCCAACGCGATGACGCTGACCGAAAGCGCGCTGGGTGACGCGAGCGAGCTGCTGCAACAGGCGCGCGAGCTGATGGTGAGCGCCGGCGACGCCAGCTTCTCCGACGCCGAGCGCGCGTCCAAGGCCAGCGCCATCAAGGCGATCCGCGACCAGCTGCTCTCGGTGGCCAACCGGCCCGACGGGCAGGGCGGGTACGTGTTCTCGGGCCAGGGCTCGGGCGGCGCGCCGTTCATCGACAAGCCGGGTGGCGTGGCGTTCCAGGGCGTGGGCGGCTCGGTGAACGTGGCCACCGACGAGCCGCTGCCGCTGACGCTGGACGGCGGTAACGTGTGGCTGTCGGCCAATACCGGCAACGGCGTGTTCGTGACGAAGAACGTCAACTCCAGCAGCGCGTGGATCGACTCCGGCCACGTGACCTCGCCCGACCAGATCACCAACTCCAGCTACGACATCCAGTTCAGCAACGCGGGCGGCAGCACCACCTACTCGGTGCTCAAGGACGGCAACGCCGTGTCCAGCGGCAACGCGTTCGCCAGCGGGCAGGCCATCAGCGTGGACGGCATGACGTTCGCCATCTCCGGCGCGCCGGCCGACGGCGACGACTTCCAGATGACCCCGTCGGCGAAGTCGTTGTCGGTGTTCGACGCCCTCGACAACGCGGTGGCCCAGCTGTCCACGCGCGGCCAGGGCGGCCCGAAAGTGCAACAGGCCGTACAGGACAGCCTGCGCAACCTCGACCAGTGCACCAGCCAGATCTCCTCGGCGCGCAGCTTCGCAGGCACCACCCTGCAACGCCTGGACGGCGTCAAGGGCCGCCTCGACGCCACCGAGCTTTCGGCTCAAACTTCGCGCTCGAGTGCCGAAGACCTCGACATGGTGAAAGCCCTGTCGACCTTCAATCAGCAGCAGACGGGCTACCAGGCGGCTCTGCAAAGCTATGCCACGATCCAGAAGCTGTCGCTGTTCAACTACCTCAATGCGTAGGAGTCATTGAAGTAAGGGAACGGCTTCGCGATCATTCCAATAAACAGTTCCGAGGTTGCAAGAATGTCCCTAGACCATCCCGTGCTCGACCAGGTCGTGCTCGGCGCCAGCTCGCTGTTCGACGCCAGGCGCGCGCCCATCGCGGCGCACATGTCGGTGTTCCCCCAGCGCCCGGACGCGGCCATGGACGCCGCCGGCCTGCTGCAGGTGGTGGACGTGCTCGCGCCGCCCGAGGCCGGGCCGCTGCTGCTGAGCGTGGCCAACGAGACGGGCCTGCGCGCGCTGCTCGCCGCGCCCACCGCGCCGCACCTGATGATCGAGGTGCCGGGCTTCATGCTCACCGACCCCGAGCTGGCGGTGCTGCTGCAGGAACGCGTGGCGCAGGGCCTGTCGCTGGTGCTGGGCGGCCGCGTGCCCGAGGGCGCCCCGCAGCACCTGTGGTCGCTGTTCCAGGCCGTCACCGTGGATCGCGCCAACATCCGCAACCCGCTGCCCGCGGGCCTGGGCGGCAAGCCGCTGAATCGTTACTTCATCGGCGCCGACGGCCCCGCGATGTCGGCCGGCGCGCTGCGCGCGGGCTTCACCGCGGTCGTGGGCTGGGCCGTGGGCGACGCCCCGGGCGCCGACACCAAGGCCAAGCCGATTCCCGCCGGCGTCACCACCGTCGTCGACCTGATGCAGCGGGTCGACCGCCAGGAGCCGGCCGAGAAGCTGGAGGCGGTGGTCAAGAACGACCCCACGCTGGCGTTCCGCCTGATGCGCTACCTCAACTCGCCGGGCTTCGGCCTGTCGGTGGAGATCTCGTCGTTCCGCCACGCGCTGATGATCCTGGGCCACCAGCGTCTCAAGCGCTGGCTGGCGCTGCTGGTCACCAGCGCCATCGACGACCCCGACATGAAGCCGCTGATGCAGCTGGCGGTGCGCCGTGGCCTGCTGATGGAGGAGATCGCGCGTCCCGGGGGCGACGACGCGCTGCGCAACGAGCTGTTCATCTGCGGCGTGTTCTCCACCCTCGACCGCATGATCGGCCAGCCGTTCGAGGTGCTGCTCAAGACGATCCCGGTGCAGGAGAGCGTGGCCAACGCGCTGGCCCACGACAGCGGCCCGTGCGCGCCGTTCCTGGCGCTGGCGCGCGCCGTGGAGACGGAATCGGCCTACGACATCCGCGAGGCCGCCGAGGCCCTGATGCTGTCGGTGGGCGACGTGAACCGCGCGCTGGCCAAGTCGCTGGTGCACGCTCACTCCCTCACCAAGGGTTGAGGAGCCGGGGCTTGCCCGCCCCGGTACCGGCCGCGCCGCGCCGCGTTGCGCGCATCTATCGGGATTGCATCGATCCAGAAATATTTCTCCGATCAGGGCCGCTGCCTCGCGCCGCTCCAGCTCTTCTGCGTGGAAAAGCCTCGGCAGGCGCGACAGTCGCCAAGAGGGAGAGAAGATGAACAACGGACGCGATCCACGCGCCATCGGCCTGGCGCTGGCCGCGCTGTTCGCAGCCACGGCCGCCCAGGCCCAGGAAGTGCACAAGTGCAACGTCAACGGCGCGGTCACCTACCAGTCGACGCCGTGCCCGGCCGCCGACTTGCTGTTGCCCACCGCGCCCACGCCCAGCGACCAGGAACTGCGCCAGGCGCGCGTCGGCCAGTCGCGCCAGCACTGGCAGGCCGCCACTGGCGTGTTCATGCGCCCCACCTACGTGCCGCCGCCCCCGCCGCCGCCGTCGGGCGACACCACCACCACCACCACCATCGTGGTGCTGCCGTCGGCGGGCCACAACAGCATGGTCATCCGCCAGACCACCCACGGCTACACGCCGCCGGCCAAGCCGTTGAGCAACTGCGAGAAGCTCAACCGCGACAGCACCGACACCATCGATCGCCGCGACCAGCTGCGCGCGCCCAGCGAGCTGGCGTCGCACGCCGAGATGCTGCAGAAGGCCGAGTCCGAAGTGCTGCGCCTGCAGCAGCTGGCCATGGCCAGCAACTGCAAGCTGGCCCACTGAACTTCAAGGCGTCAATCCCCGCGTAGACTCTCGCGGGAGATGTCCACTCCGCCGCCCACCCCTTCGAAACCCCGCGCGCCGGTGCTTCCGCGCCAGCCGCTGAACGCGCCCGCGACGAGCCTGGCCGCCGTCGACGACCTGCGCGGCGAGCTGCAGGGCTGGTTCGAGATGTCCCCGCTGGGGCAGGTCGTGTTCGACGAGGGCGGCACCGTCCTCCGCCACAACGCCGCGCTGGTGCAGATGCTGGGCGTCTTGCCCGGCCAGTTGCGCGACACCGCGCCCGAATTCCGCCTGCTCCTGGGCTGGCCCGCCGAACTGCCCGCGCTGGCGGCCACCCGCACCCAGGACGGCTGGCTGGCCAACGCCGAAGGCGAGCCCATGCGCGTGCGCGTCCGCGTGCGCGGGGTGCCGGCCAACGGCGGCGGGCGGCTGCCGGGCAGCGCCGCCTCGCGCTGGATCGCGATGCTGGAGAACCGCGACCTGGAAGACGAGCGCGACATCGCGCGGGTGGAGATCCAGGCTCTGATGGGCACCGCCGGCATCGGCGTGGCCACCTTCGACGCCGCGCGCGGCTGGGTGGGCTCGGTGCAGCGCGGCGCGCGCACCGCGGCGCCCGACGCCGGCGCGCCCTCCGACGGCCAGCGCGGCGGCAGCCTGATGGCCGTGGGCCGCGACCTGGTGGAGGCCGAGTCGATGGCCGACTACGAGCGCCTGCAGACGGCGCTGCGCACCCGCTCGCGCATCGAGGTGCGCTACGCGGTGCGCCACCACGAGAGCCGCCGGCGCTGGCTGATGACGCGCGTGGAGCCGGCCGAGCTGGGCCCGCAACGTGGCGCGTTCTCGGTGGTCACCGTGGACGTCACCGAGGAGGAGACGGCGCGCCGCCGTAACCAGGACCTGCTCACCGAGCTCACCACCATCCTCGACGTGAGCCCGGCCGGCATCGCCTACCTGCGCGACGAAGAGCTGGTGCGCTGCAACCACCGGTTCGAGACCCTGCTGGGCGGCAGCGACTACCCGCCCGGCAAGCCTTTCGACGCGATCCTGGCCAGCGCGGGCGTGCCGGCCGAGACCGTGGCCGCGCTCATCGATGCCGTGCGCGACGTGGGCACGCTGGAGACCGAGCTGCTGCTGCCTGCCGGCACCCATCGGCGCAGTGCCATCTGGTGCACGCTGGCGCTGCGCCGCACGCACGAGACGGGCCCCGGCGCGGCCGGGATGGTGGTGGTGCTGGCCGACGCCACGCGCATGAAGTCGCAGCAGAGCGAGCTGGCGGCGCTGGCGCGCGAGCGCGAGCTGATGTTCAACCTGTCGGACGTGGGCATCGTCTACCAGCGCGACGGCCAGATCGCGCGCGCCAATCAGGCCATGGCCGACCTCGTGGGCCATGCGCCGGAGGCGTTGACGGGGTCTCCGGTGTCGCGCCTGTACGAGAGCGAGGCCGCCTCGCAGCACTACCTGCACGGCGAGAAGCGCGACCTGCTCACCACGGGCCGCTCGCACGGCGAACGCCAGGTGCGCCGCCGCGACGGCAGCCTGTTCTGGGCGCAGGTGAACACGCGCCACGTGACGGCCGGCCAGCCGTCGGCGGGCACCATCATGTCGTTCGTGGACGTGGACGATCGCCAGCGCGCGCGCGAGTCGCTGGTGCAGCTGGCCGACCGCACGCGCGCCATCCTCGACTCGGTGCTGGTGGGCATCGTCACCGTGGGCGACTCCGGCATCGAATGGATGAACCGCTCGGCGCGCCGCATGTTCGGCGGCGAGCTGGGCGATTTCGTCGGCGCGCCCATCTCGGTGGTGGCCGGCGACGAGCTCGACCACCCGCTGCGCCGCACCGACTACGGCGAGACGCTGGAGGAGGGCCAGGCCGAGACCTTCGAGTGCCGCCTGCGCGCCCGCGACGGCCGCCACTTCTGGGTGGTGGGCAACGTGGTGGTCACCGGCCAGGACACGGCCAACCGCCAGCTCACCTACGCGCTGCTGGACATCGAGCGCCGCCGCCAGGCCGAGGTGAGCATCGTGCAGGCGCGCGCCAGCCTGCAGCGCATCATCGAGACCGCGCCGCTGGCCATCGCGCTGTTCGACGCCGCCAGCCAGCAGGTGGTGCAGCTGAACCAGATGGCCGCCACCTTCGCGGGCCGGCCGATGAAGGAGATCCTGGGCCGCGTGCCGTCGCAGTGGCTGCCCGGGCCCGAGGGCGCGAAGCTGTCGGCCGACCTGCACCGCGCGCTGGCCACGCCCGGCAGCGTGCAGCGCGAGCTGCGCCGCAGCGCGGAGGAAGGCGAGGGCGCCCAGCGCGTGTGGGACATCCGCATCGTGTCGCTGCGCTCGGCCGCCGACGCGCCCGACCAGCTGCTGATGGTGGCCAGCGACGTCACCGCCCAGCGCGCCGCCGACGAGGCCCGCCTGGCCGCGGCCATCGCGCAGCGCGAGATGCTGATCAAGGAAGTGCACCACCGCATCAAGAACAACCTGCAGGGCGTGGCGGGGCTGCTGCAGCAGAGCGCGTCGCGCCACCCCGAGGCCGCGGGCGTCATCGCCGAGGCCGTGAGCCAGGTGCACGCCATCGCGCAGGTGCACGGACTGCAGGTGGGCGTCACCGGCCCGATGCGCGTGCGCGGCGTCGTCGAGGCCATCGCGGCGTCGGTGCAGCGCATGTTCGGGCGCACCATCCACGTGGAGGTGCACGGCGTCGCGCCGCAGCGCTTCGCGCTGACGGAGGCCGACTCGATCCCGATCGCGCTCACCGTCAACGAGCTGTTCACCAACGCGATCAAGCACAGCACGCCGACGGCGGGCGAGCCGGCCACCGACATCCGCTGCCGCATCGATTGCGGCGAGACCACGGTGCAGATCGCCATCGCCAACCAGGGCCGGCTCGTGCCGGGCTTCACGCTGGCCGGCATTCCGGCGGGCGTCTCCGGGCTGGGACTGGTGCGGTCGCTGCTACCGCGCAAGGGCGCGAAGATGGCGATCGAGGCCGAGGGCGATTCGGTGATCGCGCGGCTGGAACTGGCGCCGCCGGCGGTGGCATTGATCGATGGAAACTGAGGCTCACAAGATGCATCTTCGAACCCTGCGCCGACTCGTGGCGGTCCTGGCCCTGTGCCTTGCCGGCATCTCCGCAAACGCGGACGACGGCGCGCCGCCCTCCAGGGCGTCCTCGGCGGCCTCTTCGGTCCCGTTGCCATTCCAGCCCGAGCAGAGCCGCACCGAGTCGTCCGTGATGGCGAACGGTCGCCGGATCGGATACGAGGCGATCGCCGGCACGCTCGTGATCCATCCCAAGGACTGGGACGACGTGCCGCGCAAGCCCGACGCCGACGACAAGGACCCGCCGCCCGAGGCCAGCATGTTCTACGTGGCGTACTTCGCCAAGGGTGGCAAGGACGGCAGGCCCGACTCGTCGCGTCCCATCACCTTCCTGTTCAACGGCGGCCCCGGGTCGTCGTCGGTGTGGCTGCACATGGGCGCGTTCGGCCCGCGCCGCGTGCTCACGGCCAACGACTCGCACACGCCCGGGGCGCCCTACCGCATCGTCGACAACGAGCACACGCTGCTGGACGCCAGCGACCTCGTCTTCGTCGACGCGCCGGGCACCGGCTTCAGCCGCATCTCGGGCAAGGACAAGGAGAAGGCGTTCTACGGCATCGACGTGGACGCGCAGGCGTTCGCCGACTTCATCGTGCGTTTCCTGTCGAAGTACGAACGCTGGAACTCGCCCAAGTTCCTCTTCGGCGAGAGCTACGGCACCACGCGCAACGCCGCGCTGATCAACGTGCTCGAGTCGCAGAAGTCGGTCGACTTCAACGGCGTGATCAACCTCTCGCAGATCCTGACATGGGGCAGTTCGCCCGACGGCGCCGACCTCAGTCCCGGCAACGACCTGCCCTACGTGCTGGCGCTGCCCACCTATGCCGCGACCGCCTGGTACCACCATGCCTTGCCGCAATCCGGACGCGACCTGCCGTCGCTTCTGGCCGAGGTGCAGCGCTACGCGGTCGGCGACTACGCGCAGGCTCTGCTGGCGGGCAACGCGCTGGATGCGGCACGCCGCCAGGCCGTCGCGCAGCGGCTGCACGACTACACCGGCCTGCCGGTGGATTACCTCCTCAAGGCCAACCTGCGGGTCACGGGCGGCGAGTTCTCCAAGACGCTGCGGTCGTCGTCCGACGTGACCGTGGGCCGCCTGGACACCCGCTTCTCGGGCCCCACGGTCGATCCGCTCAGCAAGGAGGCCCAGTACGACCCCCAGAGCGCGGCGCTCGGCTCGGCCTACGTGTCGGCGTTCAACCACTACGTACGCTCGGAGCTGAAGTTCGGCCAGGACAAGACCTTCAAGCCCTACATCGACATCGAGCGGGTCTGGCAGTTCGGCCACCAGCCGCCCAACCAGGACTTTCCGCTGGAGACCTCGCCCGATCTCACCGTCGACCTGGCCGTGGCGATGAAGACCAACCCGCGCCTGAAGGTGATGCTCAACGCGGGCTACTTCGACCTCGCGACCCCGTACTTCGCCGCCCTGTTCGAGATCGACCACCTGCCCATCCCGCCCGAACTTCGTGCGAACGTGGAGGCGCATCTCTACGAGTCGGGCCACATGGTGTATGCCAACGAGGCCTCGGCCAAGGCGCTGCATGCCAACGTGGCCGATTTCATCCGGCGCGCCTCGGGCGAGGCGCGCTGACGGTCAGCGCTTGCGGACGCGCGTCTCGTACGCCCGCGAGACCAGCGCCTTGACCTCGGGCGCCGAGGCCTGCGCCAGCGTGATCCGCAATCCTGTCACCTTGCCTCCCCACAGCAGCTTCTCGGCCCGGTCGGGGTATTGCGCCAGGGCGCGTTCGCGAGCCTCTTCCTCCACGAACACGTGGATAGCCGTCTCGTCCGGCGGCACGGTGACGAAGACGCGGCCGCGGACGCGGAACGAGGAATAGTGGTGGTGCGGCTCTTCCGTCACCGCGTCGAGCGACAGGGCGTGCTTGCGGACGGTTGCCAATTTCATGTCGTGTGCTCCGCTGGACGGGCGTACATCCGCAAGTCGAGGCGAAGCGCGCTGCGTCGAATTCTGGCATCCCCGAGCGCTGAGGGGACTCGTCAAGACCCGCGAGTTGCCTACAGCCACCCGCCAATCGGCCGATTAAGTCAAAATGGCCCCCAATGACCGTCACCCGCTTCCCCCGTACAGCCCCGTGCGATTGCCCGTCGCCGCGGAGTCGCGTGCGATGAGCAAGGGCAAGATCCTCGTCGTCGACGACGACCGCCTCGTCCTGGCCACGGTCACGCATGGCCTGGCCAAGGCCGGCTACGACATCATCGATGCCGACAACGGCGACGACGCCATCCTGCTGGCGCGCCAGCATCGCCCCGACCTGGCGCTGCTGGACATCCGCATGGAGGGCATGAGCGGCTTCGACGTGGCGGCCTACCTGCGCGAGTCGCTGCAGACGCCGTTCATGTTCCTGTCCGCGTTCGCCGACGACGACACCGTGGCGCAGGTGAAGGCGCTGGGCGCCGTGGCCTACCTGGTCAAGCCGCTGGACATCGCGCAGATCGTGCCGACCGTGGAGGCCGCGCTGGTCACCGTGCGGGCGCGCAAGGCGGCTGCTCCGGCAACGCCGGCGCCCGCGCCGCACGAGCACGTGCGCCCCGATCCGTTCGCGCCCACGTCGGGCTTCGCCGCGCTGCACGAGCCGGCCGCCTCGCCGGTGACCGCGCCCAACAACACGCCCGACCCGTTGTCCGACGCTGTCGCCATCGCGGTGGGCGTGCTGATGCACCGCTATTCGCTGTCGCGCCGCGAGGCGCTCGACCGCCTGCACCGCATGGCCTCGGCCGACGGCCTGCTGGTGAAGGCCGAGGCGGAGCGGCTGCTCGACGCCGTCGAACTGCTGGCGCGACCCGGCAACGCCTGAGTCACCTGTACCGGTCGGCGCGCTGATACAGCACGGCGGCCGTCGCGCCCGTTGTGCCTTGCCCCGCGAAGGCTCGCTGCGTACGCTCGGTTCCTGTCCAGGGAGACCGCGCCGATGACCCAGTTGCTGCCGATCATGATGTATTGTTTCGTGATGTCGATCACCCCGGGCCCGAACAACCTGATGCTGACGGCCTCGGGCGCCAACTTCGGTTATCGCCTGACGCTGCCACAGGTGCTGGGCTGCGTGATGGGCAACGTGGCGCTGACGCTCATCGCCTGCAACGGCCTCGGCCAGGTGTTCGTGGCGGCCCCCGCTGCCCAGGTGGCGCTCCGCACCGGCGGCGCGCTGTACCTGGTGTGGCTCGCGTGGAAGCTCTCGTGGTCGCGCCTGGGCGACGCGCAGGCGCTGCGTCCGCTCACCTTCCTCGAAGGCGTGATGTTCCAGGCCTTCAATCCCAAGAGCTGGATCCGCGCGATCACGCTGGCCTCGGTGTTCATGCCCGCGGGCGCCAATCCGGCCATCGCCGGACTGGCCATCAGCGCCATCGGCGCGGTGATCGGCTTCCCCTGCATCTCGGCGTGGGCGCTGTTCGGCGTGGCCATGCGCAGCGTGCTCACCGACCCGCGCAGGCAGCGCATGTTCAAGCTGGCCATGGCGGCGGCGCTGGTCTTGCTCGCCTGGGACGTCGTTCGCTGATGTTCATCCTCGACCGCGATTCCTCGGTGGCGTTGTCCGACCAGATCGAGGCGCGGCTGCGCGAGCTCGTCGCGCGCGGGCAACTGCCCGCCGGCGCGCGCCTGACCTCCATCCGCCAGCTCGCGGCCGAACTCGCGGTGAGCCCCAACACCGTGATCACCGCCTACGACCGCCTGGTGGCCGCCGGCGTGATCGACGCGCGCGGCACCGCCGGCTACTTCGTCAACCCGCGCCAGGGCGAGATGCCCGAGGAGGTGGCGCTGGAAGCAGGCGACGAGCAGGAGCCCGTGTGGCTCGTGCAGCAGGCCAACGACCAGCGTGCCGGCGTGTTGCTGGCCAGCAGCGGCGCGCTGCCGCACGCCTGGTTGGAGGACGCCGTGCCCGCGGCCGCGGTTCAGCGCGCGCTCTCGCGCAGCGTGGCCGGCATGGCCTCGCGCTGTCCACCGCAAGGCCTGCCCGAGCTGCGCGAGCGCATCGCGATGATGCTGCGCGGCATCGGCATCGCGGTGGACGCCGGCCGCATCCTCACCACCTACGGCGGAACCCATGCCATCGACCTGATCTGCCGCAGCTTCCTCAAGCCCGGCGACGCCGTGCTGGTGGAGGATCCCGGCTACTTCCTGATGCTGGGCCGGCTGCAGCAGGACGGCATCCGCGTGCTGCCCATCGCGCGCCGCCACGACGGCGTCGACCTGGCGCAGATGGAGGCCGCCTGCCGCGAGCACAAGCCGCGCCTGGCCTTCCTGCAGACCACGCTGCACAACCCCACCGGCTGGGGCAGCAGCCCGGCCAACCTGCACAAGGTGCTGGTACTGGCGCAGCAGTACGGCTTCCTCATCGCCGAGGACGACGTGCACGGCCATTTCCACCCGGGCCAGCCCACGCGACTGGCCGCGTTGTCGGGGCTCGATCGCGTCATCTACTACTCGAGCTTCTGCAAGGCGCTCAGCCCCGCGCTGCGCATGGGCTACATCGCGGCGGATCCGGTGCTGCTGAAGCCGCTGCTGCGCCAGAAGATCTACTCGGTGCTCAGCACGCCTGCGCTCAACGAGCTGGTGATGCTGGAGATCCTGGCCGCCGGGCGCTGGCGCAAGCACCTCGACCGCCTGCAGCGCCGGCTCGCGAGCGCGCGTCACGCGAGCCAGAGGCAGCTGGCCTCCGCCGGCATCCGCTTCGACCATCCCGGCGAGGTCGGCCTGTTCCTGTGGGGCGAGGTGCCCGAGGGCGTGGACATCGATCTGCTGGTGCAGGACGCCGTCCGCAACAAGATCCTGCTGGCGCGCGGCGCCACCTTCATGGTCGACGGCGCCGCCGACCCGCACATCCGCTTCAACGTGGCGATATGCCAGGCGCCGGCGGTGGCGGACTACCTGCGAGAGCGCCTGCAGGCCATCGATGGCGCGAGGCAGGTACTGATGAAACGAGTCGACGTGGCGCGGGATTGAGGCTGGCGTAGGGGGTGAAGCGATGCCGTCGGCTTGGTGTGCTTGGTGTGCTGGGTGTGTTGTGTGTGCTTGGTGTGCTTGGTGTGCTTGGTTGGCGTGGTGCGCTTCGCGCGGGTGGGGTGCCCGCGCTGCGGAGCGACTGGCATGCACTTGGCTCGACTCCGCACGTGCGCCTTGAATCCGGCCTGGACGGCCGGATTCCGAGGGCTTCCGGTCAAGGTTCGTCCGCGCGGCGTTCGCGGGCCGCGTTCGGCGGCTTCGTATGCATGCCGGCAATGCCCTCGATGGCCCGGTGCTGCGTCTCGCCAAGTACACGCCCGCCGCACCGCCGGTTCACCCAGGGGGTTGGGACAAATACTTCCTCCCCCGTTCTTGATTGGTTTGGGCAGCGTCGGGCCTTCGAGGCCGCGACGCTGCCCGCGGCCGGCGCTGCCACGTGCCACCGGGCCTGACGCGAAGCACGGGTCGGCGCGCGGGCGTTCCCTTTCGTGATGGACGACCGGCACGGTTCCGCTGTCTTGTCATTCCGCGCGCAGTCGCGGAATCCACGCCAGAGGCAACGTCATCTGCGCGCGTGGATCCTGCGACTGCGCGCAGGATGACCTGCGGTGGGCGGGATGACGCGTGGTGGGTGGGATGACGCGCGGTGGGCAGGGTGATGCGCGGTGGGCCGGGATCGATGCTGGGAATGACGCCGTGTGCGAGATCGATGTCGGGGATGACGTCGTTGACGAGGGGATGCCCCCTTCGTCATTCACGAGAAGGAGCGCCTGCGCGCCGACGCGTCGTTCGCGTCAAGCCCGCTGGCGCGTGCGCGCGCTGGCCGCGGGCAGCGTCGCGGCCTCGAAGGCCCGACGCTGCCCAAACCAAACAACAAAGATGGGGAATCGAATTTGTCCCAACCGCCTGGGTGAACCAGCGGTGCGGCGGGCGTGTACTTGGCGAGACGCAGCACCGGGCCATCGAGGGCATTGCTGGCGTGCATACGAAGCCGCCTAACGCGACCCGCCTACGCCGCGCGGACGAATTTGACCGAACGCCCTCGGAATCCTGCCGTCCAGGCCGGATTCAAGGCGCACGTGCGGAGTCGAGCCAAGTGCATGCCAGCTGCTCCGCAGCGCGGGCACCCGACCCGCGTGAAGCGCACCACGCCAACCAGGAACAGCAAGAACAGCAAGAACAGCAACAACGCCAAGCCCCCGCGCTGCTTCATGGCAACGTGAAGTAGAACCTTGCGCCCTTGCCCACCTCGGACTGGGCCCAGATGTCGCCGCCATGCCGCCGGATGATGCGCCGCACCGAGGCCAGGCCGATGCCGGTACCCTGGAAGTCCTTGGCGCTGTGCAGCCGCTGGAACACGCCGAACAGGCGGTCCGCGAAGCGCATGTCGAAGCCGGCGCCGTGGTCGGCGATCACGAAGGTGGGGATGCCGGCGAGCGTCTCGCGGCGCAGCTCGATGCGCGTGGTGGGGCCCTGGCTGCTGTACTTCCAGGCGTTGCCCACCAGGTTCTCGATGGCGATGCGCATCAGCGTCGGGTCGCCCTGGATCACCAGGCCCGGCTCGATGTGGATGTCGGCCTCGCGCTCGGGCTCGTTGCTGCGCAGGTCTTCCAGCACGTAGCGGGTGAGCTGCGACAGGTCGACCGGCTGGCGCTTGATGGGCTGCGACTGCAGGCGCGACAGCGAAAGCAGCGAGTCGATCATGCTGTTCATGCGCGCCGCGGCGGCCAGGATGCGGTCGGTGTGGTCGTTGCCGATGCGGTCGAGGAAGCGACCGTAGTCTTCCTTGAGGATGCGCGCGAAGCCTTCCACCACGCGGATGGGCGCGCGCAGGTCGTGCGACACCGAGTAGATGAAGGACTCGTGGTCGGCGCTGTCGGCCGACACCGCGGTCGCGGCCTCGGCGGTGGGGACGGCGGGCGCGGCGGCGCTCGTCGACGGTGTGGGCGCCGCCGGATGCAGGATCACGAGGCGGCCGGACTGCGGGTCGTCGCCGCTGGCCACGTAGCCCCAGCCGACGCGCCACTCGCCCACCGCGCGCGTCTCGCCCGCGGGCATCTGCGCCAGCGCGCGCTCGATGTCGGCGGGCAGGCGGGCGCACACCGCGGCCCAGTCGGGCGCGCCGGTGAAGCCGTCTTCGGGCGACAACGACATGCCGAACAGCGCCCGCGTGCCCACGCCCTGGGCCTGCAGCCGCCACGGCGCGCCTTCGTCGAGGCGACGGAACACCAGCACGCTGGCGTCGGGCTGGGCCAGCAGCGCGGCCAGCGCGGCCTGGCCGAACTCGGCGGCGTCGCTCTCGCCCACCGGGCGCGCGGTGCCCACGTGGCCCAGGAAGAAGCCCTCGCCGTCGTGCCGAGGCTCGCCGCGCAGCGTCCAGAGTTCGACGGTGTCGCCCATCTGCAGCAGCACGCGCTGCTCGGTAACGGGCGCGTGCGCGGCGAGCTGGCGCGACAGCGGCCAGCTGGCGGCCGAACCGCCCGCTCCAGGGGACACGCCGTCGGCCCCGGGCAGCGGCGTGGCCAGGGCGGTGAGCACGGTGCCCAGCGGCGGGTTGATCTTCCAGCCGGCGGGCCGGCGCACGGGCGGCCGCCAGGTGGTGAGCCGGTGCGCGGCGTCGGTCTCCCAGATCCAGGCATCGGCGAGCGCCAGCATCCGGTTGCGATCCTCGGTGGCCTGGCGCACCGTGGCCGACTCGCGCGCCTTCATCCACAGCGCGCCCGCCACGGCGCCGAACGCACCGAAGGCGGCCAGGGCCAGGATGGCGAGCACGACCAGCGTCGGGGTCATCGGGTCAGCGAAAGCGACATGCGGCCGATTGTAAGGAGCAAAGCCAGGCGCGCCGTGGGGGCTGGCGCGGGGGTCGATGTGTTGTCATTCCACCTCGTTGTGGGGATGTCGTGACACTTTTCTCGATCGGATGCGGAACGCGCTCGTGCGGGCTTCCGGATTGCTCGTCCTTGCGCGGGCGGGGCGGCGGGCGGGCGAAGGCCCGCGAGGTGCGGAGTATTTCGCCATTGAAGCCCGTGTGCGGCACGGACATGCTTACATTAGAGGGCGAGAATGCTTGAGTATTCATGAATCAGGGTGCGATGGTCGACTTGAACAACTCCGAGAGCGAGGGCGTGGCCAACCGGCCGGTGCTGGACGCCGCCTGCATGGCCGAGTTGCGGGCCCTCGATCCCGATGGCACGGCGCAGCTGGTCAAGCGCGTGCTCGCCACCTACCAGGCCTCGCTGGCCAAGCTCGTCGAGCAACTGCGCGTGGCGCACGTCGACAACGCCTGGGACCAGGTATCGCGAGTGGCCCACACGCTCAAGTCGTCGTCGGCCAGCATTGGTGCGCTCGCGCTCTCGGCCTTGTGCGCCGACATCGAGCGCCTGCTGCGCGCCGGCGACAACGCCGCCGCGGGCGCGTTGCTCGCCCCGTTCCATGCCGAGGTGCTCCGCGTCGACGCGGCCGTCGGCCAGACCTTGCAACAGCTAGAAGCGGCGGCCTCATGACGTTGCACCACGGCGTGAGCCTGGAAGCGACCGACCGCCGTCCGACGGTACTGCTGGTCGACGACGACGAGGTCAACCTGCTGATGACGGCGGCCGCGTTGCGCGATCGCGGCTTCGACATCACGTCCACCACCGGCGGCGAGGAGGCCCTCACGCGCCTGGCCAGCTGGACGCCCGACGTGGTGGTGCTCGACGCCATCATGCCGGGCCTCGACGGCTTCGAGACCTGCGTGGCCCTGCGCAACATGCCGGGCTTCGACAACGTGCCGGTGCTCATGCTCACGGGCCTCGACGACGAGGCCTCCATCAACCGCGCCTACCAGGTGGGCGCGACGGACTTCTTCGTCAAGGCCACGCAGTGGAGCCTGCTGGCCGGCCGCCTGCGCTACCTGCTGCGCGCCTCGCGCACGCGCCAGGAGCTCGAGCGCAGCAAGGCCAAGCTGGCCCGCGCGCAAGACCTCGCCCGCATGGGCAGCTTCGACTGGTGGCAGGAGGAGGGCCGCAGCTTCGTCAACGGCCTCGAGCTGTCGGAAGAGGGGCTGCGCGTGTTCGGCTACGGGCCGGACGACCGCGTGAACCGGCGCGACATGCTGCGCATGATCGCGCCGACGGATCGCGAGCCGCTGGTGCGCCTGGCGCGCCAGATCCTGTACCAGGTCTCCGTCATCGCCACCGACGTGCCGATGACGCTGCCCGACGGCCGCTTTCGCATCATCCACGTCGAGGCCGAGCCCGAGTTCGACGAGCACGGCCATTGCTGCGCCTACACGGGCATCGTGCAGGACGTCACCGACCGCCGCATCGCCGAAGACCGCATCCGGCACCTGGCCAACTACGACGCGCTCACCAACCTGCCCAACCGCCGTCAGCTCATCTGGCGCGCCGAGCGGGCGCTCGAGTTCGGACGCCGGCTGGGCCACCAGGTCGCGCTGCTGCTGATCGACCTCGACCGCTTCAAGGTGATCAACGACACCCTGGGCCACGCCGCCGGCGACGAGCTGCTGATGGAGGTGGCCTTCCGCCTGCGTGGCTGCGTGCGCCATTGCGAGCAGTTGTTCGAAGGCGTCATCGAGACCGCGGGCTCGCGCTCGCACCGCACGCTGGAGGCCGTGGGCCGCCTGGGCGGCGACGAGTTCGTGGCGCTGCTGCCCGAGGTGGCCGACGAGGCCGACGCCCAGCGCGTGGCCACGCGCATCCTCGAGGCCCTGCGCGAACCCGTGGTGGTGGCGGGGCAGGATTGCTTCGCCACGGCCTCGGTGGGCATCGCTCTTTTCCCGCGCGACGGCAACACCGTGGCCGACCTGCTGCGCAACTCCGACGTGGCGATGTACGCCGTCAAGGGCCAGGGCCGCAACGACGCGCTGGTCTACACGCCGCGCCTGGCCGGTCGCGGCCGCGAGAAGCTGGCGCTCGAAAGCGCGCTGCACAAGGCCATCGAGCGCGACGAGCTGGTGCTGTACTACCAGCCCAAGATCGACGTGGCCAACGGCAAGATGGTGGGCGTCGAGGCGCTGATGCGCTGGCGCCGCGGCGACCTGCTCATCCAGCCGGCCGACTTCATCCCCGTGGCCGAAGAAACCGGCCTGATCGTGCCGATGAGCGAGTGGGCGTTGCGCCAGGCCGCCAGGCAGGCACGCATCTGGGCCGACGCCTTCGGCTTCGCCGATTCGATCGCCGTCAACATGCCCAACCGCATGTTCGAGCGCACCGACCTCATCGAGCAGATCTCGGCGGCCGTGCGCGACGAAGGCATCCCGCACAGCATGATCCAGCTCGAGATCACCGAGACGGGCCTGATGAAGGACCTGCAGCGCGTCATTCCGTCGCTGCACCGCCTTACCGAGATCGGCGTGCAGATCGCGGTCGACGATTTCGGCACCGGGTACTCGTCGCTGGCCTACCTCACCTCGCTGCCCATCGCCGAGGTCAAGATCGACCGCAGCTTCGTGCGCGACCTGGGCGTGCTGCCACAGAGTCTCGCGGTTGTTACAGCGATCATCGCCCTGGCGAAGTCGTTGCACCTCAAGGTGGTGGCCGAAGGTGTCGAAAACACACGACAGCAGGACGTGTTGTACGGAGAAGGTTGCACGCTGATGCAGGGGTTCCTGTTCAGCAAGCCGCTGCCTCCGGAGGATATCCAGGTCTGGATGGAGCAGGTGGTCCTGCCCCGCAAGGCCCCCTGGATGCCGCCCGTCCCCAAGGCGCGGACTGGCACCGACGACATCGTCGACGTGGGTCGGCGCTCGTAGTCAACCGCGCGACCGCATTGCGGCCGCCACAGTCTGTCGCCCATGCCGAATCCGTCCGCCGCCGAGACCGCGAAGGCTGCCCTGCGCCGCCTTGCGTTGTCCAAGCTGGAGCCCACGCCCGAGAACTACGCCCGCGCCTGGGCCGACGAGGGCGGCGCTCCGCCCGTGCCGGCTCCGACGGCACCGGCCGCGGCCAGCCCCAAGGCGAAGAACGTCTACGACCGCATCGCGGCGCGCCTCTTCGACGACGCCACGCAGCGCGAGGAGTTCGCGCAGACGCTGGTACGTGCCGACTGGGAGACCGCACGCGCACTCGTGGAGCGCGCGGCCGAGGCGCAACTGGCGCTGGCCCAGGGCTGGACGCAGACCATCGAGAAGCTCGCCCGTGGCCTGGAGCGCGGCGGCCGCCAGTGGACGGCGGCGCGCAAGAAGGACAGCCTGCAGCGCGTGCTGGAGGCCAACCGCAGCGACATCGCGCGGCTGCACCAGCGCATGAAGCAACTGGTGGCGTCGTGGGACGGCGACGTCACCGACGACACCATCGCGGTGGACGCGAGCGCCGACGAGTGGGATGGCGCGTCGGCGAGCAAAGGCGTGGAGGTGCTGGACTCCGGCGCCGCCGATCGCCCGCCCGTCCAACGCCAGGCCATCGCGCGCGTGGACGCCGGCTCGAACGTCGGCTCGAACGGCGGCGAGCACGGCGACTGGCCACCGTTGCTGGGCCAGTACGACGCCACCCTGCGCGTGGCCTTGCCTCCGGGTGAGGAGCGCGCCGCCGAACTGGCCCTCGAGCTGAGCGAGCTGCAGGCCAACCTGCTGCGCGATGGCGCCACCGCGCCGCTGCGCCGGCAGGCCGAGCAGGTGTGCGAGCGCGTGCGCCGGCTGCTGGCGCATCGCCATCACCTCGTCGACGAGCTGCATCGGCTCACGCAGGAGATGAGCGCCGGCCTGGCCGAGGTGGCCGAGGACGGCAGCTGGGTGAAGGGCCAGACCGAGAGCCTGCAGCTGAGCCTGGGCGACTCGCCCAGCGTGCGCTCGGTGCGCGCGGCCAGCGAGATGCTGGCCCTCACGCGCGCGCGCCAGCAGCGCGTGCGCGTCGAACGCGACAGCGCGCGCCTGGCATTGAAGGACGCCATCTCGCAGATGCTCAGCGAGCTCGACGCGCTGGGCGACCACACCGGCGGCTTCGCCGACAGCATGGCGCGCTACGTGGACACCATCGCCAACGCCGAGTCCCTCGAGAGCCTGGCCGGCGTGGTCAAGCAGATGGTGGAAAAAAGCCGCGCGGTGCACGGCCTGGTGAGCGAGACGCAGCAACGCCTGCACGAAGGCCGCCAGCGCGCTGCCGAGCTCGAGTCGCAGGTGCGCACGCTGGAGGGCGAGCTGCGCCGGCTGTCGGAGGAGGTGTCCACCGACGTGCTCACCGAGGTGGCCAACCGGCGCGGCCTGATGCAGGCCTTCGACGTCGAGACCGCGCGCCTGGAACGCCAGGGCGGCGAGCTGGCCGTCGGCCTGCTGGACATCGACAACTTCAAGAAGCTCAACGACACCCTGGGCCACTCGGTGGGCGACATGGCGCTGAAGACGCTGGCCGGCCATGTTCAGGCGCAGTTGCGCGCGGTCGACATCGTCGCGCGCTTCGGCGGCGAGGAGTTCGTGGTGCTGCTGCCGGGCGTGCCGGTCGACGAGGCGCAGGTGACGCTCACGCGGCTGCAGCGCACGCTGTCGGCGAGCCTCTTCATGCACGATGGCCGCGAGGTGTTCGTCACCTTCTCGGCCGGCGTCACGCGCTTCCGCCCGGGCGAGCCGCTGGAGTCAGCGCTGGAACGCGCCGACGAGGCGCTCTACGAGGCCAAGCGCGCGGGCAAGAACCGCACGTGCATCGGCTGACGGCGCGGCGCGGCGCGTCGTTTGCCGTAGGCTGGTTCGTCCTGCCGAGGAGACCGTCCCGATGACCCTGCAAGCCGCCGACACCCTGGCCCTGACCGATGCCGTCCGCGCGCTGGAACGCCCCAGCGTGGGCGCGCGCATCGCCAACGTGGTGGGCTCGCCCATCGAGCGGCTCATCGGCATGCTGCCGACGCGGGCCTCGTCGGTGATCGGCGCGGCGGCGCGCAAGGCGATCGAGGGCGCGCTCAAGCTGTCGCTGCGCACGCTGGCCACGAATGACCCGCAGTCCGTCGGCGCGCCGCCGCCCGCCTCCACGGGCTGGCACAAGGTGGCCAGCGCCGCCAGCGGGGCCATCGGCGGCGCGTTCGGCCTGGCGGCGCTGGGCTTGGAGCTGCCCGTGTCCACCACCATCATGATGCGGTCGATCGCCGACGTGGCGCGCAGCGAGGGCGCCGACCTGGCCGACCGCCAGGTGCAGCTGGAGTGCGTGATGGTGCTGGGCCTGGGCGGCAACAAGCCCGACGACGACGCCGCGGAGGTGGGCTACTTCGCGGTGCGCGAGGCCATGACGCGCGCGGTCTCCAGCGCGGCGTCGCACGTGGCCCGCCACGGCATGGCCAAGGAGGGCGCGCCCGCACTGGTGCGGCTCATCACGCTGATCGCCGAGCATTACTCGGTCAACGTCACCGAGAAGGCCGCCGCGCAGCTCGTGCCACTCATCGGCGCGGTGGGCGGCGCGGCCATCAACACGATCTTCATCGACCACTTCCAGTCCGTGGCCCGCGGCCACTTCGTGGTGCGGCGGCTGGAACGGCAGTACGGCGTGGGTCCGGTGCGCGAGAAGTACCGGGAGCTGCTCGCGCAACTGTAGGGTCTGGCTTCCGCCCGATTCAAGCCGCCCCCTGGCTGGCACCTCCCGGGCGGGTGCCTGACCCCGATCGCCAACGCCGACGTTCCGCGAGGCCGTATATTGCGTCCCCATGACGCACAAGCGCGCTCCCCTACTCATCGTCGCGTCGCTGCTATGCGCCGCCACCGCCCACGCCGCCCCGGCACGCGCCACCTGCACCCTCCATCCCGCCGCGGATGTGCCGTCGCAAGCCCCCGACGCCCTGTCCGTCTCTCTCGACGCCGTCCAGCCCATCGCCCTGGCCAACTGGGACGTCCGCTGGCAGCAACGCCATCGCCTCTGGATCACGCTGTCGGTCGACAACCGCGCCGACGTGCCGGCCCACGTGCTGCCGCAGATGGTGTTGAACCTGCGCGCCGACGGTGGCGCCTCCAGCGTGCTGGTGGGCCCGCCGCTGACCATCGAGCCCCACGCGCAGGTCATCGACCGCCTGTCGGTCTACGTGCCCGACGATGCGAAGACGCTGGGCGTGCGCCTGCTGGGCGCCACGCTGGCGGGCACCGTGGCCGCGTCGTTCGCGCTCGAATGCTCCGACGCCCGCTTCGACATCGGCGAGCGCTCGCTGGCCATCGCCCCGCTGATGGACGAGGCGTTGCGGACGTACTTCAACGGTTTCGTCGACCCGCTGAACGACCCGCACGCCAGCTACGACACCGCGCGCATGCTGGGCAGCGGCGCGCAGGAGGCGGGCGACGTGGCGTGGACGCTGCGCGGCCTGATGCAGGCGGTGCACGATACCCACGGCTTCGCCGCCATCCCCGGCGAGGCGCCGCCGATGCGTCGCGCGCCCGTCACGCGCGCGCCCGAGCTCGAGCTGCTCGCCGACGGCATCGCCATCGTGCGCCTGCGCGGGCTCGACGCCAGCGCCGGCGCCGAGGCGCTGGCCTGGGCCACGTCGCTGCACGACAGGGTTTCGGAGCTCGCCGCTCACCACCCGCGCGCCTGGATCGTCGACCTGCGCGACCACGACACCCAGGCGCCGTGGCCGGCGTTCGCGGCGTTGTCCTCGCTGCTGGGCGGCCCGGCCATCGGCGCCACGGTGAGCCGTCAAGAGACGCAGGACTGGATCGCCGACCGCGGCGTGTCGCGCGTGGCCGGCGGCCCCGCGCTGATCGACGTGCAGGCATCGCCCGAGCCCCCCTTCAGCGGCCCGGTGGCCGTGCTGCTGGGCCCCGGCACGCGCAACGCGGGGGAGGATCTCGCCGTCGCGTTCCGCGGGCGGCCGCACACGCGCTTCTTCGGCGCCGTCACAGCCGGCTTTCCCACCGAGGGCGTGGTGGTGCACCGGCTGTCCGACGGCAGCCTGCTGGGCGTGCTGGAGACGCGCGCGGCCGACCGCAAGGGCGTGGTCCAGCGCGTGCCCATCGAGCCCGACGACGCGCTGAAGGATGTCAGCGTGCCCCTGATGCAGGCGGTGCAGGACTGGTTGTCGCAGGAGCGTTGAGCCCCCGCGACGCCAGCGTCACGGCTCAGTGGGCCTGATTGCGCCGACGGGCCAGTCCGCCCAACAGCCCCAGGCCGGCCAGCAACAGGGCGACGTTCGTCGGCTCGGGGATGGCGGCGGTATTGATGTGGCCGCCGAAGCCGCTGCCGACCGCGAGCGACGTGCCCTTCACCTCGAAGTAGTACACGCCGCTGCCCAGGAAGTCGGCCGACTGGCCGCCGAACGCGAACTTGGTGAGATAGCTCTGGTCCATTGCCAGCGTGGTCACATTGGCGCCGATGACGTCGCCCGTCTGACCGCCGTAGTCCAGGCCGTTGAACACGCCGAACTCGAAGCTGGTGAAGGAGACCGTGGCCTTCCCGTTGGCATAGTCGGCGCTGCCGTCGAACTGGATCTGCGACGACGTGGGCGGCGCGAAGAACGTGAACACCTCGTCGAAGACGCCCTTGCCGTCGAAGGTGACGCCGAACGTGCCGGCAGTGTTCAGCCCGTCGGTGAAGGCTAGCGGGTTGAAGAACACGTCCTGGGTGGCGATGTCGTGGGTGGTGCCGGCGAAAGCCGGGCCGGCCAGCGCCACGGCGGCGCAGGCGGCGAGAAGAGTGTTGCGGATCATCGATGGGGTCCTTGGATTGAGAATGGTTCGGGACAACGGGTCGCTCAGTTCGAGGTGGCCACCGGGGCCAGCACCTTGGACAGGTTGTCGATGTTGAGCACGCCCA